>JAJAZB010000173.1 GCA_026785975.1 Cytophagaceae bacterium
GAAAGGGCGGTACCGCTTGAGTAAATCTTCCGTTTCCCGAACCAACGAGCCAAACCGTTTCTGCAACTCCTGCATTTCAAGGACAAGATTTTCAAGATTTTGGAAAAGTCGACGGTCGAACGGATTTTCACTGATTTCACCCCGCTATTGCCGCCCCTTTTCCTGAAAGGAGGTCAGCACGGTCAGTCCACTTACGTCGTTCGATCCGGTAAACGTTCATGTTTACACGAATTGAACGTATTCGATTCGCGTCAGCTCATCCTCAACAAGTTGCCTTCCTTCAGGGGTCTTCACTAACTCCGCTGGAATTTCATTTCCCAGCACCGCATTGCGCAGGTGAAACCAAAGCTGAAATTTACCGGCATCCTCAAAAACAGCTTTTCCTCGTTCAATCAACGAATTGATTTCGTTCGCTTCAACATTCCGGTTTTCATCAGCGGAAATGGCAGATTTGATGGAAGAATCCATGAGTTTCAGTTTAAGTTTTACTTTTTCTTCAATCCCAACTCCACCAATCGCTCATCGAGAAACTCCCCGGCGGTCATGTCGGTGTAGATTTTAGGGTGCTGGGCATCAATGCAGTTTTCGAGGCAGGTCAGGTCCATTTCGGAGCGGGGGTGCATGAAAAACGGCACCGAAAACCGCGACGTGCCCAGTTTTTCGCGCGGCGGATTCACAACCTGGTGAATCGTAGACTTCAATTTATGATTCGTCAACCGGTCGAGCATATCGCCCACGTTGACGATAATCTGGTCGGGCAGGGCCGTAATCCCGATCCATTGGCCGTCGCGGCGCAACACTTCGAGACCCTCGGCGCTCGCCCCCATCAGCAGCGTAATCAGGTTGATGTCGCCGTGCGCCGCCGCCCGTACCGCCCCATCGGGGGTAGTTTCGGGGTTGAGTGGAAAATAGTGTAAGGCCCGCAAAATGGAATTACCGTGGCGGACTTTATCCTCAAAATAACCCTCGGGCAATTCGAGGTACAGCGCGATGGCGCGCAACAGGGTTTTACCCGTTTGCTCAAACGTGCGGTAGGTTTCAAGGGTGTAGGTTTCAAAATCGGGCAACTCCTTCGGGAATACGTTGCGCGGGTATTCGGCCCAAATCGGGTCGCCATCGTCGGTAGCCGGGTGGGGTTGACCCACGTGGTAAAACTCCTTTAAATCGGCCACTTTGTTGCCCTTCGCCGTTTCGCGGCCCTTGCCGATGTAGCCTCGCTGCCCGGCCACATCGGGCAGGTCGTATTTCCGCTTCAGTTCATCGGGCGAGAAGAAAAACCGCTGAATAGATTCGTACAGATTCCGTTGGATTTCGGCAGTCAGACCGTGGTTTTTAATCGCCACGAAACCGATGTTGTTGAGAGCCGTACCCAGTGCCCGCACAAATCGCGCTTTCCGGTCGGGGTCGCCGGCGATAAAATCGGCCAGGTCGAGGGAGGGAATTTCGTTGAGCAGGGGTTCGGTTTGCGTGGCTTCGGGAATCATAATCGTTGGTGTTGATGCGCTTTAATTCGGTAAACAAAGATAAACGATTCAACACAAAAAAGGCCGGACACAACTGCCCGGCCTTCCCGTAAAAGCGATTTTTCAGAAAATGCCGCCGCCCAGCATCAGGCGCACCACCGCGACACCGATCACGAGCAGGTTGAGGTTGCGACCCGTCTTTTGCGAAGCGATCGACCCAATAATCAGTCCGACGATGGCCACCGGAATGGCGATCCAGTTGACGATACCGACCAGGGGAATCAGTCCGGCCAAGGCAATAATCAGGGCGACAATGCCGATGAGGATGGAAATGAGGTTCATGGTGACTAAAGGTTGATTTCAATTTTTCGCCTTCGACAGGGTTCGTAAAAATCCCTCAAATTAAAAGTAAACAGATGGTCGAAGCGATAGGTGTCGTCGAGAATTATCTGATGGAGTAACGCATCAACTAAACTTGGCACCTCCTTACCCCTTCTTGCCTTTTCAACAACCGCATCGACCGCTTTTTGCCGGTAGATGTCATCCTCAATGAGATGTATCTCCGGGCGGTTGAGTATATCCACAAACCGCTGAACCCAGCCAGATTCATGCACGAAAGATGTACGCATCGTTTCATAAACTACTGGCCAGGGTACAAAAACTTTTTGATTGTCAAGTAGTTCAAAGAGTTGCACAGCTAATTCATGTTGCTTAGGCTGTTTTCTTTCTTCAAACAACGCAATCCAAAAACCAGTATCGGTGAGTACGTTTTTCAATCTGCGTAATCAATTTTACTTTCGCCCTCACTCACCGCGTAGCCTTCCCATGGAGCAGCTTTCCTTCGCCCTACCAGAAATTTACCTGCATTCACACTTTTTTCATTATCTCGCCAGATAAGATAGACGCGATCCTTAGTTTCGTCAAATTGCACACGTTTTCTCAATTCAGCATCAATTTCGATGACAGGATCGTTCGTCTGGCATTCGAACTTGAACACTGCCAAACCATAGCCACACTCTTCTGCCTGATAACTATCCAACCAGGCGTATAGCCCCGGATAGTCACCTTTGAGACCCAAATCATACGAAAGCCAAAATGTCTTTTTCATACGTTTATCGGTTATTATCAGACCAAAAAAATAAGAAGTAGCCCTGACGCTTAGTCAGAACTACTCTGCCTGATTTTACTTCATCGCCTCGGCATAATTCTTGGCGACGGCTTCCCAGTTGACCACGTCCCACCAGGCTTTCACGTAGTCGGGGCGTTTGTTTTGGTACTTGAGGTAGTAAGCGTGCTCCCACACATCGAGGCCCAGCACGGGCGTACCCTGCGCCTCGGCCACGGCCATGAGCGGATTATCCTGGTTGGGCGTGGACGAAATGGCCAGTTTTTTATCTTTCACGATCAGCCAGGCCCAGCCCGAGCCAAAGCGACCGGCGGCAGCTTTCCCAAATTCATCCTTCATTTTATCCACCGAACCAAAGGTCGTATTGATGGCCGTCAGCAATTCCCCCGAGGGCGCGCCTTTTTTGGGGGACATCACGTTCCAGAAAAACGTGTGGTTCCAGTGCCCTCCGGCGTTGTTGCGCACAAGGGGAGCAGTTTGGCTGTCGATTTTCTTGATGAGTTGGTAAATCGTTAGTTTTTCTTCGGGCTTACCCGCCACGGCTTTGTTGAGGTTATCGATGTAGGCTTTGTGGTGCTTGGTGTAGTGGATTTCCATCGTCTGTTTGTCGATGGTCGGTTCGAGAGCACCAAAATCGTAGGGCAGCGGAGCCTGGATAAACGGCCCGGTTGGGGCGGGCGCGGCGGGCGTCTGACTGAACGACGAAAATCCAGCCAGGACGAGCGCAGCGGCAAGAAGGAGGGTTTGTTTCATGGAGAAAAAGAATAATTAGTTGGGCGAAAGTTAAGAAAAAAAGCCCGGTCGGGCTTTTTTAATCGTAGGCAATCCGACTCACGATGCTCCGACCGAGCGTAATCTCATCGGCGTACTCCAGATCACCGCCGATGGGAATGCCCCGGGCGATGGTACTGAGTTTCAGCGAAAACGGCCGCAACGACGGCTGTCGCAGGCGTTTGGTCAGGTAAAAAGCCGTCGTATCGCCTTCCATCGTCGGACTCAGGGCCAGAATAATCTCGCGGACTTCGGAGCCTTCTTCGGCCAATCGGATGAGCAGTGATTCAATGTTGAGGTCGCCCGGCCCGATGCCTTCGAGCGGACTGATGATGCCCCCCAGCACGTGGTACAGTCCTTTAAATTGGGAGGTATTTTCGATGGCGAGTACATCGCGGGTATCTTCCACCACGCACACCACCGAAGCATCCCGGCGGGGGTTGGTACAGAGGGCGCAAAGTTCGTGATCCGAAATATTGTGGCACTGGCGGCAGTACTGGGTGTTCAGGCGCATTTTTACGAGCGCTTCCGCCAGCGAAGTGGTTTGTTCCCCGTCGCGTTTCAGCAGGTGCAAGGCCAGCCGCAGGGCCGTTTTTTTACCGATCCCCGGCAACTTGGCAATCTCCTCAACGGCCTCTTCAATCAGTTTGGAAGGATAATTCATACAGAAATGAACAATTAACAATGAACAATGAACAATGAA
>JAJAZB010000174.1 GCA_026785975.1 Cytophagaceae bacterium
GGATTACGCCCAACTCGTAAGTAGATGCCTATTTTGCCCCGTAAGTTTAAAGCCTCCTCTCAGTCTTGCTCCTCACGTAAACAACTGAATACCAGACGGCTATCTTTTTAAAGCAAAGCAATACAAAATGCGCAATCCTCGCCCGAGGTACTTTCCTTTTCCAACAACACAAAATACGCATTGCGTATTTTGTGTTGTTTTGCTTGAACACTGAGGTGTAGAAATACCCCCGTGTTTCCTGGCCGTAAAGCTAAAAAATCCTACCCATTCATCAAACTCTCAATCGCCTCCGCCTCCAGAGGGATACTGTCCATTAAATCTTCGTTGCCGGTTTCCGTAACCAGGATGTTGTTTTCCAGGCGAATACCCAGGCTTTCTTCGGGAATGTAAATGCCGGGTTCGCAGGTGAAGACCATCCCTGGTTCAAACGGACGATATTTGTTGCCCACGTCATGGACGTCGAGGCCGAGGAAGTGGGAGGTGCCGTGCATGAAATATTTCTTGTAGGCGGGCCAGTCGGGGTTCTGGTCGTCGATGTCTTTTTGCGTTAATAATCCCAAACCTTTCAATTCACTTTCCATGATTTTGCCCACTTCCTGGTGGTATTCGTCCCAAATTGTTCCGGGTCGGAGCAGGCTTTTGGCTTCCCGCATCACCCGCAACACGGCGTTGTACACCGCTCGTTGCCGGTCGGTGAAGCGCCCCGATACCGGCAGACAGCGCGTTAGGTCGGCGTTGTAGTTGGCGTATTCGGCGGCCACATCGAGCAAAATCACGTCACCAGGCTGGCATTGTTGGTCGTTCACAACGTAGTGCAACACGCAGGCATTGGCCCCCGAAGCCACGATGGGTTCGTAGGCAAACCCCCGCGACCGTTGCCGGACGAACTCGTGCAGCAACTCGGCCTCAATTTCGTACTCCCAAACGCCCGGTTTTACAAAACCCAGCAAGCGTCGGAACCCGTCTTCCGTAATTCGGATGGCTTCCTGGAGTATGGCCAATTCCTGGGGTTGCTTGATGGCCCGCAGGTTGTGCATCAGCGGCGCCAGGCGCTCGTACCGGTGGAGCGGAAACCGTTCCTGCATCTGCCGGATGAAACGGGCGTCGCGGGTTTCGGTTTCAACATTGGCGCGGGTGTGTTCGTTGGTGTTGAGGCAGAGGCGTTTAGCTTCAAAAACGAGCGTTTTCAAAATACTGTCGAACTGACTAAGCCAGTAAATCGTCTGAATTCCCGATACCTGCCGGGCGTGTTCTTTTGTGTATTTGTAGCCTTCCCAAACGGCAATTCGTTCGTTGGTTTCGCGCAGAAACAACACCTCCCGGTGCTTCGGGTCGGGGCAATCGGGGAAAAGCATCAGGATGCTTTCTTCCTGATCGATGCCCGATAGATAAAACAAGTCGTTGTTTTGGCGGAACCGCATCGTGCCGTCGGCATTGGTGGGCAGGATGTCGTTGGCGTTCAGAAGCACCGCCGATTTAGGTTTTAGCAGTTTGGCCAGCCGTTCCCGATTGCCGACGAAGAGTTGCGAGTCGATGGGGTGGTATTTCATGGGTGAATACAACTTGAAATTGAGAATTGTTGGGTTAGTTGTAGTTTTGGCGAAAGTGGCTCAATGTACGGCAATGACTCGTAAGGAAGAAATCAGACAGTTGATCACCCAGGTATTGGCCCGGCAATTGGCGGGGCGGTCGTACCGGGCGTTTCTGTTTGGGTCGCAAGCGAACCGGGACGAATTGAAACGCGCCGATATCGACGTGGGTATTTGGGCCGACGAGGCGCTTCCCGAGGTTTTGCTGGCCCAAATTAGCGACGAGTTGCACGAGCTGCCCACGCTCTACCCCTTCGACGTCGTCGATTTCAACCGGACGCAGGAATCGTTTCGCCAAGTGGCCCTACAACGAACTGAGCCGTTATGACTGCCTACATCCAGCAAAAAATAAGTGATTTTGCCAACGCGCTGAGCAAGTTGGAGGAAGTGGTTTTACTCGAAAATCCATCGCAACTGGAGAAGGATGGTGCCCTGCAACGCTTTGAGTATTGATTTGAACTGGCTTGGAAGTGCTTGAAATTGGTGCTCGAAGAACGGGGCGTCACACCCATCAACAGCCCGAAGGTTGCTTTTACCCAGGGGTATCTGAACCAGTTGCTCGATAACGAACCGTTGTGGTTGGCCATTCTTGCGTACCGCAACAAGTCGGTTCACACCTACGATCATGAACTGGCCGAGGTCGTGTTTGAGCGCATTCCCGAATTTTACCGGGCCATGCACGTCCTTTTGGTTAACCTTCAACAAGAATCCTAATCAGAAGTAATAATTGACCGCCACCGCCACGCCCGGTAGTGCATCACCGCTACGCAGCAGGTGGTTCCGGCGAATGGACCCTTCCAAACTCACTTGCCGGGTCATCCATAAATCGGCCCCGATGTCGTAGTGGAGATTGCCCGAAAAAAATGTGTTTTCCGCCACCAGTTTGGCTTCTTTGTCCTGGCTCCAGCGGTTCACTTTGAAGTAGCCGTGGGCGTAACCGCCTTCCGCAAAAAACGAAAAATCGCGTCCTCTAGCAAAATAATAGCGGCTTGCCAACC
Organism: Cytophagaceae bacterium; assembly: GCA_026785975.1. GTDB lineage: Bacteria > Bacteroidota > Bacteroidia > Cytophagales > Spirosomataceae > JAJAZB01. The sequence goes on from JAJAZB010000174.1 coordinate 2,588, forward strand.
CCGCATGAGCGTACTGACAAAAAACGCCGCCAAGCTGCGCGTTGGCCGTAATGCCCGCCCAGAGGCCCTCGCGCACGAAGGTTCCGGCTTTGGCCGCCAGTCCGGCACCGGTCAGGCCCGCTCCGGCCAGCCATCGGCCGGTCAGGAAACGCTCTTTCAAAAAAGAAGGGTGACGCGAGTGATGGCCCTGCTGCGCCTGCGCAGTACGACCGATGAGCAGGGCCGCGAGTAGGGCGACAACCGGAAGGGTTTGAAGGAAACTGGAGTTGATTTTCATGGAGTTGATAGGGTGTTTCTTGTCGGTACTGGCAAAGTTGGGCGTTTACGGCAACGGACGAATACCGATTAGCGTTGAACTCGCATTTATTCGTCATCAACCGGTAATCGGGCAGGATGGCGCGTATTGGCACCCTATCCGTTTTTCCGGCATAAATAAACAATCTCGCCTTTGGGCAACGAATACCGCGTCACCAGTTCGGCGGGCATTTCCAACACAAACCGGTCTTCGGTGACGGCAAAACCGCCTTGTTCGAGCCGCCGGCCGTAATCGCGCCCGTAAATGCGGTGGTGGTCGTCTTGCCAAAACTGCTTTTCGCGCTCTTTCGGGTCGGTAATCGTCTGGTCTTCGTGGGTGGTTGCGCGGTTCCAATCCTGCGGCGACTGAATAATGGCCCACCC
>JAJAZB010000175.1 GCA_026785975.1 Cytophagaceae bacterium
TGGCCGGAGCCATGACAAAAGAAAAACCCCGCCAATTACCCCCGCATTTCCGCCATCAATTTTTGCAAAACTCCCACCACTTTTTCGGTTTGTTCCTTGCTGGGCGTTGTATCCCAGTTGCCCACGATGCCGTTGCCGCCGAGGAAAATACCGTCCTTACGGGCGATGAAGTTGGCCCCTTTGGTATTGAGTTTGTACTGCACGTCGGTCTGGGGAATCAGGCAAGAGAGTTGCCCGGATACGGGTGTTAATTCTGCGTCGTTAAAAACGGCCTTTGCCCCCAGGCCCAGGCAGTTGACAACGACCTGCTCGGGCAGCGCGTCGATGTCTTCCAGCCGTTTGATTTCCTGCACTTTCACTTTCCCCCCAAACACCATAAAATCGTTGAGATGGTGGTGCAGGTAGCTGGGAATATTGAACATCATGTTGGAACGACGCGTCACAAAACCGGCTTTGAACGGATGTTCTTTCCGCGTTAGCGCGACCCTTTCGGGTACAAGTCCGGGCAGTTCGTACAATTCGCTGCCCATCGCCGGGTTGGATTGCGGCGGCTCGGTGTGTACGTTGTATTCTTCCACCCAGCAGGCGATGTCATTCATCCCAAGCAGGAATTGAAAGCGCCGGAACGAAAACCGGGTTGCCTCTTCCCACACCTTTCTGAAATCCGGCCGGGCCACGTTCGGGTCGCACACCCGGCTGGCCGGCGACCACGTCCCCGTCGCCAGGTTGCTGGTCACGTTGGGCGGTAGGTCTTTGGCGTAAATCGTCACGTCACACCCGCTTTCCTGCAACAATCGCGCGGTGGCGATGCCCACCGTACCGCAACCCAGCACGGCTATTTTGCGTTGGCCCGTAGCCAGTACGAGTTGGCGGGCCATATTGCCCGTACCCCACGAGAGCGACCAGCCGCTACCGCCGTGCCCGTAGTTATGCACGATGGTTTTCTTGTCGAGACTTTCGGCCTCGATCCGGGGACCCGAGGGCCTGTAGGGCCGCAAGCCCACCGTTTCCTTGACAATACGGTCGGTCGAAAGCCGGAGTTTCGGAATCTGGTGGTAGCCCCGGTTGATGTAGTAATGTTTGTCGGCGAAGGTTTGGCTCTGGGGCGCACAGCCGGGAATGGCCGTTCCGGCGGCCGCTGCCAGCCCGCCCAGCCCGAGGGTACGGGCGAAGTCACGTCGGTTCATAAAGAAGGGAAGAAAGATGAGTACGTGAAAACAGTACGTCACGGCCTAACGACCTGATTTCGTCGAAAAAGTTAACACCTCAAACGATGCATTCCAATGATTTTATGGCTAATTTTTCGCTTCGCCAAATATCCTTCTGCGTTTTCTGAATTTTGTCCCGTTTATTATTTGTCTAACCCAATTTTTCCAAATTATGAAACAAGTTCATTTTCTCATGGCCGCTTTCCTGATTGGGTTTAGCGCCCAGGCCCAAACGGTCGAATTTTACGGCAACCCCACCTCGGCCATTTCGTCGGGAGCCGTCGTGCCGTCGGGGAAAAAATTATTGTGGACCAGCGGCATCGTCGCGGGCATTGCCGACAGCACCGCCCAAGACGGAACCCTCGCCCGGTCGGGCAATACCAAAACCCAGGCGCTCGACATCCTGCGGAATTTTGACCGGACGTTGAAAGCGCGGGGGCTTTCGTTCAAGGATGTTTTGATGTTGCGGGTGTACGTCGCACCTGACCGGCACCAGGGTGGCAAACACGATTATCAGGGCTGGTTCGAGGCCTACGGCCAGTACTTCGGGACAAAAGAGAATCCGGTGAAGCCCACCCGCTCGACCATCGGCGTGGCCGCGCTGGTCAATCCCGATAAATTCATCGAGATTGAACTGGTGGCGGTGTATCCATGACTCTGGTTATTCATTATTGGGTTACTGATTGATGGACAATGATTTACCGCGTACCTGAGTCCCCGGAGAGCGGGCTGGTCGCTGATCATCTAATACCCAGTACTGAAAAAAAAGCTCCAGGTCAATCCTGGAGCTTTTTAGATTTCAAAAATCAGCGTTCATCACGCCGGACGAAGTTTTTCTTCCTACACGCTTTCCCCGTATTTAAACGCCTTCCCGCCCGCCATGACTTCCTGGGTTTTGTCGTCGAAAGTCACGCGCTGACCGGTGCGCTGGGCGGCGTTGGCCATAATGTTCGCAATCGAGTGCTGATACCCCGCCTCGATGGGCGCGTTGGGCTGCTTGCGGCTGCGGACACATTCCATCCAGTTTTTGATGTGGTTGTACGTCAATTGGTCACCGCCCGTGTTGGCGTCGGTGGCCACTTTCACGGCACCATCCAACTTAACCTGGGGTAGCAGGTTGGCCTTCAAACCCATCGCCCCGGCTTCCCGAACACTCATGCCGCCGTTGGGCGAAATCAGGTTGGTGTCTAGGTTCATTTCGCCCCCGTTGGAATAATAAATCTCTTTGGTACCGCCCGACGAGTTGCTGAACCGGCTCGTAAACTGAACCTGGAATCCACTGGTCGGGTCGTTGAGCGGGCCGTAATCGAACACCACGGTTAGGGTATCGGGGTTGCGGCGACCGTCTTTCCACTGATAAATGCCGCCGTTGGCCACGGCACTACGCGGGTGGGGCAGGCCACTGAACCAGTGTACCGTATCGATTTGGTGCGACATCCACTGGCCGGGAATCCCCGACGAGTACGGCCAGAACAGGCGGTATTCGAGGTATTTGCGCGGGTCGAAAGCCTCGTAGGGACGGTTCATCAAAAAGCGTTTCCAGTCCACGTCCGACTCTTTAAGGTCTTTGGTCAACTCGGGCCGCCGCCAGCGACCGGGCTGGTTGACGTTCCAAACCAGTTCAACCATCACGATTGGGCCAAATTTGCCCGATTTGATGAAATCTTCGGCGGCAAAGTAGTTTTCACCACTGCGGCGTTGCGAGCCAATCTGGACGATTTTGCCCGATGCCTTGACGGCCTTCAACACCGCGCGGTTATCCTCCATTGTTTCGGCCAGGGGTTTCTCGGCGTACACGTCGCAGCCCGCCTTCACGGCCTCGATGGTGTGCAGGGCGTGCTGAAAATCGGCGGTACTCATAAAAACCGCGTCGACGACTTTCGCGTTGTACATTTCTTCGTTGTTGCGAAAGGTCTGCACCGTGCCCCCGAGTTGTTTTTCCAGATACGCCTTGCCTTCGTCGCGACGACGATTCCAGATGTCTGAAACCGAGGTGATTTCGAAGTTCATCTTTTTGCTCATGTCCTTGAACGGCCCTACGTGCGAGGCGCGGTGCCGGTCGGAAAAGCCGACGACGCCCACCCGGACGCGGTCGTTGGCTCCGATGATTTTGCGGTAGCTGCCCGCGCTCATGGCGTTGACGCTGAGGGCGGTCCCGGCGGTGGCCAGGATGGATTTTTTGAGAAAGTCGCGACGATTTTCCATACGGTAGCGCCGACCTCCGGTCGGCGTGGTTTAAGTTTTGAGTTGTTTTCCTGAAAATAGTTTTTGTCAACTGGCTGATGCGACACCGACCAGAGGTCGGCGCTACCTATTTCAATTCCCGAATCTTCACACTGCGGTAACTGGCTGCGTCGCCGTGGTCCTGGAGCAGAATGTAGCCTTGCTTCGCCTGGCCGAAGCCGTCCCAGCCCTTGTATTTGCTCTTCGCCACGAGTTCCTTAAACTCGGGCGAGCCGCGCACGTACTCAACCA
>JAJAZB010000176.1 GCA_026785975.1 Cytophagaceae bacterium
ACCCGCGGGGGGCCCCCCCGCGACTTTTTCCAGGCGGGGTAGCTACGAACTTCAGTTGGGAACGCCCAGTTCGTAGAAAAACGGCGGTGTGCCTGAAAATCGCGTTCTCTACACGAACCGAAGTTCGTAGCTACCCCGTAAGGAAATGTCGGGGATTTGACGCTTTGCCCCGTGATTTGCCGGGATTCGGGCCTACTTTTGTGCAACGTTCTGCTTATGAAAACGAATCTACTCTTTACCGTTGGTCTGCTTCTTTTGCTCACTACCGCCCAGGCCCAGGAGAAATACGGCGTTCGGGCCGGGTTGAATGTGGCCAACATGAGTCAGGCCTTCAACAGTGAACTCGACAATCCACTGCCCCGGGCGGCTTGGTTTGCGGGGTTCACGGCGGATTATTCCCTCGTCAAAAACTACGTGTATTTTCAACCCGGATTACTTTTCAGCAAAAAAGGGTTCCTGCTCAACGACCCCGATTTGAATACCCGGTCGATCACCTCGCTCAATTATTTTGAAGTTCCCCTCAACGTCGTGGTGAAATTTGGTAAACCCACCAGCTACACTAAATTCTATCTGGTGGGTGGCGGCTACGGGGCGCTGGGTTTGGGTGGCAAAACGAAGGTGCGCGTCAATGGCGAGAAGACTGAACAGTACAACGTGAAGTTTGATGAAAGCCTGAAACGCTTCGATTATGGCGTGAATGCGGGCTTGGGCTTTCAGTTTGGCTACGTCCAACTGGGCGTTTTTTATCAGCAAGGTCTGCGCAATCTCTCCGGCGATGGCACCTCGACCAACGCCCGCAATCAGGTGTTCGGCGTGAGTTTCGGCTACTTGTTTGATGATCTGTTTTGATCGAAACGCGAGGCGCGGGTCAGACGGAACGTCGGACCTGAAATTCCAGCCAACAGATGCCTGGTTTTGGCTCGAATCAAGCGGCAAATTACCCCGACTTCATCCGTCAAAATGACCTCCACTGAAAACAGTAGGCCGTTTGTATGACCATTCCCGAAATTTTCGACGCCTTCCGCCACCTGAATATTCTGATTGTGGGCGACATCATGCTCGACTCCTACGTCTGGGGCAAGGTGGAGCGCATTTCGCCCGAAGCCCCCGTCCCCGTGGTGTTGGCGCAGCGGAAGGAATTTCGCCTCGGCGGGGCGGGCAACGTCGTGCTCAACGTCGATGCCTTGGGCGCGAAAGCCGTCATCTGCTCGGTGGTCGGCGAAGACGTTTACGGCGATGCCCTGATTAATATTCTCAAGACCAGTGGGCTGTCCTGCGAAGGAATTATTCAAAGCCGGGAGCGTATCACGACGGTGAAAGAACGCATCATCGCGGGTTCGCAACAGGTGGTGCGCGTCGATACCGAAACCGACCAGTTTATCACCGAAACTGAGCGACAGATCCTCCTGGCGCGGGTCAAACAGTTGGCTCAACACGCCGACGTGCTTATTTTTGAAGATTACGACAAAGGCGTTTTGAGCGTTGAGACCATTGCCGAACTTATTGCTTTTGCCAACCAGCAGGGTATTCCCACGGTCGTTGATCCCAAAAAGCGCAACTTTCTGCACTACCACGGAGCAACGCTTTTCAAACCTAATCTGAAAGAATTGCGGGAAGGCTTAAACATCAGTGTCGACGTAAAAAAACGGGATGAATTGGAGGCGGCGGTACACCAACTCACCGAGGTATTGCGCGTGCAGGGCACGCTCATCACGTTGTCGGAACGGGGTGTGTTTATTGATTTTCAAAACGAAAAACACCACCTACCCGCCCACATTCGGCAGATTGCCGACGTGTCGGGCGCGGGCGATACCGTCATCAGCATTGCAGCTTGTTGCCTCGCGCTTAAACTGCCGCCGCGTCAGTTGGCGGGCCTGGCCAATCTGGGCGGCGGATTGGTTTGTGAATCGGTGGGCGTGGTGCCCATCGATAGGGATTTGCTCAAGCAGGAAGCAATTGAGGAGGGTCTTTAAGGACTTTTAACCGTATTATTCATAGCTATGAATAATGTAAATGATTGGCTCTCAACTGAGTAACGACTCACCCCAATTCAATATGTACATTCCCAAGCACTTCCACGAATCCGACTGGCCCACGATCGCCCAATTTGTCCGGGAGTTTTCCTTTGGCCTGCTCGTGACGACGGGTAGCCGACGAAATGAAAAAACGCCGCACCGATGCCTGAATTTTACACCCTCTACCGCGATGAATTCACCATTTCGACGGATCCGGCACGGCTTGATTTTGAGGTCATTCACGACTTTATTTCTCGCGATTCTTACTGGGGCAAAGGCATTTCGCGGGCACAAATGCAGCAACAAATTGACCATTCCACCTTCAACTTTGGTATTTACCACGGCCCGCGTCAAGTTGGTTTTGCTCAGGTACTAACCAATTTTGTCACGTTCGCTTACCTGGGCAACGTGTTTGTCGTAGACGAATTTCGGGGGCGCGGGCTATCAAAATGGCTTATGGAGGTTATCACGACCCATCCCGACTTGCAGAGACTCCGGCGATGGGTGTTGGCGACCCGCGATGCGCATGGGCTTTACGCGCAATTCGGCTTTACACCCCTGCGTCAACCTGAAACATTTATGGAGCGCGTCGATGACGCCTGGCCGGGCCAACCAATCTAAGTTTTGACAAAAATCGCGGAGCGCGGAACTTACAGAGCCTCTGATTTTTTTACCGTCCAATAGTCAGAGCAAACGACATTTTTTGTACGTTTGTAAACTCTACTGAAATTATAGAGATAGTATGCAAAGTTTCCGCACCGAACTCGAAAATCCGCTCGTCGAAAAAGACATTCTCGACCTCGAACGAAAAATTCAGTTGTTTCGCGAGGGCCGCATTCATGAAGAAAAATTCCGGAGCCTCCGCCTGGCTCGTGGCGTGTACGGCCAGCGGCAACAGGGCGTACAGATGGTGCGGATTAAGCTACCCTACGGCAAAATGACGCTCCAACAATGGCAACGCATCGCCGATATTTCGGATGAGTACTCGACGGGCAATCTCCACCTGACCACCCGGCAGGATATTCAGATTCACTACGTTAGCCTCGACCGAACACCCGAACTCTGGGCCAAACTCGAACAGGACGACATTACGTTGCGCGAAGCCTGCGGCAATACGGTGCGCAACGTGACGGCCTCACCTACGGCGGGCATCGATCCCAACGAGCCGTTTGACGTGACGCCCTACGCCGACGCGACTTTCCGGTATTTTTTGCGCAACCCGATTTGCCAGGAAATGGGCCGGAAATTTAAAATATCGTTTTCGAGTGCCGATGACGACACCGCCCTGAGTTATATGCACGATTTAGGGTTTATTCCAAAAATCAAGGGCGGGCTGCGGGGCTTTAAAGTAATGCTGGGTGGTGGCCTCGGTGCTCAACCGCAGTTGGCCCACGTTTACCACGAATTTTTGCCCGAAAATCAGTTGATTCCGACGATTGAAGCCGTGCTCCGGGTTTTCGACCGCCACGGCGAACGCAACTCCCGCCACAAAGCCCGCCTGAAATTTTTGATTGCCAAAATTGGCTTTGACGAATTCAAGAACTTGGTCGATGCGGAGTGGAAAGCGCTGAAGGTGAAAGAATTAGTAGTGAGGAGTGAGGAGTTAGAAGTGAAAAGTGAAGAGTTTGTAATTTCCGCTCCCTCCTCCCTCCCCACTCCTCACTACTCCAACTGGCTTTCCACCAACACCTTCGCTCAAAAACAACCCGGCTACCGCGGCGTTTACGTGCGAGTGTCGTTGGGCAATATTCGTTCGGAAGTGTCGCGGAGTCTGATCGACAACCTGCGCGGTTACGTGGCCGACGACGTGCGCGTAACCGTCAATCAGGGCCTTTTGCTGCGCTTTGTGCGCGAAGAACATTTGCCGCACGTTTTCTCGGTTTTGCAAGCGCATCAACTCGCAGAGCCGGGGGCCAACAGCATTGCCCACATCACGGCTTGTCCGGGCACCGACACCTGCAATCTGGCCATTTCGGACAGTACCGCGATTTCGGTTCAGTTGGAGAAAGTTATGCGGGAAGAGTTCCCCGACCTGATTTTCAACAACGCCATGCAGATCAAAATTTCCGGGTGCATGAATGCCTGCGGTCAACACAGCATGGCACACATCGGTTTTCACGGCTCTTCGCTGAAAGCCCCCGACAAGCGGGTTTTGCCCGCCCTGCAAGTGCTTCTTGGCGGCGGTACTCTCGGGGACGGAGCCGGTCGGATTTCGGATAAAGTCATTAAAGTCCCTTCCAAGCGCGGCCCCGAAACGTTGCGTTGGCTCCTGCGCGATTACGACGCCAATGCCACGGAGGGCGAATATTTCAACGACTATTACGACCGGCAGGGCGAAAAGTATTTTTACACTTTGCTGAAACCGCTCACCGACCTGACCCATCTCGACAACGACGATTTCATCGACTGGAACCGCTCCGAGCAATTTTTGACCGAAATCGGTGTGGGCGAATGCGCTAGCGTGATTATCGACCTGGTGGCGACGTTGCTGTTTGAGTCGGAGGAAAAGTGGGATTGGGCGCACGAAGCCCTTCGCGAGGCCCGCTTTGCCGACAGCATTTACCATTCGTACAGCGTGTTTGTGAGCGCGGCGAAAGCCTTGCTGCTCGATAAAAACGTCAACGTCAGTACGCACCACGGTGTCATCAAGGAATTTGACCAGCATTTTGTTGAAACCGGTGAATTTCAGTTCAACGGTCTGACTTTCCAGGAACAAACCCTGCAACTCAGTCAGCAGGAACCTTCGGCTGATTTTGCCGAAAAATTCCTGGCCGAGGCGGCAGATTTCCTGAAAGCGTCGAAAGTTTGGCGGGAAGAACAATTATCCGAAGTCCAGACGGTACGCGGATAAATTCGGAACCGGTTTTTGATTCTGCGAAACCTGAAATTCTGTTCACCATGACGTTTCAGAACAAAGTCAGTATTGTTGGTGCCGGACCCGGCGACCCGGACTTGATTACCCTCAAAGCCGTGAAGGCCCTGCGCCGCGCCGACGTGGTGCTCTACGACGCGCTGGTCGACCAGAGTCTGCTCGATTATTGCGGGCCGGATACCGAGAAAATCTATGTGGGAAAACGTCCTGGTCAAAGTCATTCGCAGGACGCGATTAATTTTTTGATTGTCGAAAAAGCCCTCGCGGGTAATCACGTTGTGCGGCTCAAGGGCGGCGACCCGTTCATCTTCGGGCGGGGGCAGGAAGAAATCGAGTTTGCGCAAAAATACGGTCTTCAAACCGAGTACATCCCGGGCATTTCATCGGCCATTGCGGCACCCGGCTACGCGGGTATCCCGCTGACGTCGCGCGGAGTGAGCGAGAGTTTCTGGGTAGTAACGGGCACCAAATCAGATGGTTCGCTCTCGAAAGACCTCTGCCTGGCGCTTTGCTCCACGGCCACGATTGTGGTGCTGATGGGCATGAACAAGCTCGATGAAATTGCCGACTTATGCCGGAAGATGGGCCGCGCCGACCTCCCGGCGGCGATTATTCAGAACGGGACCACCGCCGATGAGCGTTCCGCCATCGGTACGGCGGCGGAACTGCCCCGGCTGGCGCTGGAACATAAACTGAGCAATCCGGCGGTGATTGTGCTGGGCGAGGTGGTGAACTTTGCCACCCAACAGCCCATCAGCGATTGGCAGAACCTGCTGAAAAGTGCTGATTTGCAGTCATGAAACCCCGCCTTACCCTGGAATATTGCCCCAAATGCGGCTGGCTTTTGCGCTCGGCCTGGCTGGCGCAGGAGCTGCTGACTACGTTTACGAATGAACTTGCCGAGGTAGCCCTCCGCCCGGCCACCGTACCGGGCACGTTCAAAATCTACCTGAACGAAGAAGTCATCTTCGACCGAAAACCGGCGGGCGTGTCCGGCAGTTTTCCCGAACTCAAGGCCCTGAAGCAACAGGTGCGCGATTTGATTGCGCCCGAGAAATCGCTTGGCCATTCGGACAGAGCCTGAGGTTGGCTGGCATGACTTTTTTCTTCTTTTGCCAACTTTACCAACAAACTTACTTCATCATGAAAAAACTCATTGTTCTTGCCATGACGGCAGTTTCTGTATTGGCGTTTTCCGCCGCGCAAGCCCAGGATGATCAAAAAAGTGCAAAGACCGATGTCAAGGAGGGTACCCGCCAGGTTCGGCGGGGTGTGAAGAAAAGCGCCGACAAAGCGGGCGCTGATATTCGCAGGGGGGCTGACAAAGCCGGTGATGATATTCGTGAAGGCACCGACAAGGCCGGAGACAAAGTCCGGGAAGGGGCCGACAGAACGGGTGATGCCGTAGCCCGTGGTGCTCGGAATACCAAGCGTGCCGCCAAGAAAGGGGCCGGTAACGCAGCCGAAGGGGTAGAAAAAGGTGCCCGGAAGGTGAAGAAAGAGGCTCGTGAGGGTACCCGGTAGTCAACGCATTTGTTTTATTCATTGAAAGTCCAGGCACGAGCGTGTCTGGACTTTTGGTTTCCGGTAGTTTCGCAGTACATTTCGTACTTGAGCATTCAGGCACGTACGCGCCACTCACAGCGCGTGTGATTTAAATTTCGGCAATCCATTCCTCCCCGCATGAACCCATCTCTTCCGGTGCTGTTGATCCTGGCGATCATTTTTTCCTGTCAATCCAAAAAAGAGAAGGCTGCCTCTGCCGAGTCTGACACGCCTGAATTAACTCCGCTGGCGTATACCCTCGACCGCCCCGCCGCCCGGTACGATTTGCCCAAAGAATTACGCGAAATTTCGGGCCTGACGTATTACCGGGGTACGCAACTGGCCGCCGTGCAGGATGAGCTTGGTGAAATCCACGTGTTTAACTACGCTACGGGCAAAGTTAGCGACCGGTTGATTTTCGGCCCCAACGGCGACTACGAAGGCATCGAGTTTGTGAAGGGTAGCTTTTACATCCTCCGCAGCGACGGGCAGATTTTTATCGTTCGGCCCGGCGATGATACCTTCAAGGCAGGAGATATGCTTTCCAACAGCAGTCGCCAACTCCAAACCCTGACGCTGGGATTACCCGAAAAAACTGACGTTGAAGGCTTGGGTTACGATCCCAAAACCGACCGGCTGATGATTGCCATCAAGGAGTTGAAGGGCGAGCCTAAAAAACGCTACGTCTATTTTTATGATTTTGCCAAAAAGGTTGCCTGGAAAGGCGTGGCGCTGACGCCCACCAAACTCGAACAGGAAGCAGGGTTGACGGGAAAAGATGCCGAACTAAAACCCTCGGGTGTGGCGGTGCATCCCCAAACTGGTGAACTTTATCTATTGGCTTCCGATGGCAAAAAATTGCTCGTTCTCGATCGAATGGGCCTGATTCGTTCCGTGGCCCGGCTCGAACCCGCCGATTTTCGCCAGCCCGAAGGCATTTGTTTTGCGCCCGACGGCACGCTGTTTATTGCCAGCGAAGGCAAAGAGGGCGAAGGGTATATTCTCAAATTTGATTACCAACCGCCGGTTAAGCCCTGAGCCTGAAAAGCGGCGGTTACTTTCAATTTCTTTCCCGCAGGGCTATCTGGGTGTGGTCGCGCAGGGCGATTTGCAGGAAATGCACGGCGTCCAAATCCGACTGAATGCCCATCACGTCTTTTACCTTTTGGGCGGCGGCTTCGATCAATTCAGGGTTGCCCTCAGTCAGCCCTTTGTTTAGCGCGGCACGGAGCGTCGCCGCGTCGCGATCAGTCAGAGCGGCCACTTCCGGGAAGGTAACGCGGTAGTTGTCATCGGCGGTGGGCAGGGCCACTACGTCTTCGAACAAAACCGGCGGGCGGATTTTCACCACGGCGGTTTTGGCCAGAATATCCCCCAGCCGTTGCCCCCGACCATTAACGACGATGGTCACGATGGCCACAACGCCGTAAAACAAGGTGATTTCGAAGGGCCGGAACAACCAGCGAAGCAGGTAGGCACTCAGCGTGGGTTGATTCCCATCGAGCCGTACCACCCGGATACCCAGGGTACGTTTCCCCACGGTTTGCCCGTTGAGCAGTATTTCGCTCAACAGTCCGTAGAGAATTACAGGCATCAACACGACGATAAACAACAGAATAGTCGCCCCTGAATCGAATAGCGTTCTGTTGAACCGACCGCTTAGGCCCAGAACCATAAACCAAAATATCAGCCAGGCCCCTTTGATAACGGAGTCGACCAGCGTGGCCAGAATCCGCTCGCCAATGCTGGCGGGTTGGTATTCGAGCGTGACGTTCTGCGTGGTTTCAACGAGTAGGCCCTCCATGATTGTTTTTTTGGCGTTGATTCGGCTAATTTAGACATTCCATGCCGGGAAGCGTGTGGTCAAACCAGGCAGCTTGGTTCATTCTTCATTGAAGAGGGGTCTATGCAATCCGGTAAACGTCTGGAGGAAAGTACCGTGTGCGTCTTTAAATTGTAATCGTTACCGTGATTTTTGCAATCATGCCCTCCGACCAATACCCCTAAAAAAGTTGATCGAGAAACTGGTCAACCCGCCCATGTCGAGCGACTTAAGTCGTCGTTACTACGTTATGAGGTTATTAGTTAGCGGATAAAAGTCTGGTAATCAGTCAGTAATCTAATCGCAGCGGCGAACCGTTACCAATAACCCGCTAACTTTTGCTCCAGTACTTAACAATACGATTAAGCAGCGATTTCAAAAAAAAAGTATCTGCTTGACTTTCATTTTAACTTTGGGCCTACTCTTACAATTTAGATATGACTTTAGTATCGACTTTTTAATTCCACTACCAAAAGTTTGAATTGAAAACGCCCCTGAATGGCCTCGACATTACTTTTCTCATTTGAATCCCTACCTAATTATGTCTGCTGCCGTTGTTAATTTTGCCCCTGAAAAAGGCTCCGTCGAACTCCGTGAATTGCCCAAACCAACGATTGGTGAGGACGACGTGCTCCTCGAAGTCGCCAACGTGGGCGTTTGCGGCAGCGATCTCCACCAGTGGACGGCCGACCATAGTTGGCCGGTCAATTACCCCGTGGTGCTTGGCCACGAATTTGGTGGTCACGTGGTGGAAACCGGCCGCCGCGTGGTGGGTTGGCAGGAAGGTGACCGCGTGGTGAGCGAAACCGCCGCCGTCATCGACCACAATAATCCCATGTCGCGCCGGGGCCTGTACAACCTCGACCCCACCCGCAAAGGCTTTGGGTACGGCGTGAATGGGGCCATGACGCGCTTCGTGCGGGTGCCCGCGCGTTGCCTGCATCAGGTGCCCGATCAGTTGGCTTTTGAAGAAGCCTGCCTCACCGAACCTTGCTGCGTGGCGTTTAATGCGGTTGTGGAAAACAGCCGCCTGAAACCCGGCGATCGGGTTATCGTGCTCGGGCCGGGTACCATCGGGATTTTGTGCGCGGCTATGGCCAAACTCTGCGGCGCCGAAGTCGCCATCGTGGGCCTGGAGGCCGACCGGCACCGCCTCAACATCGCCAAACACTACGGTTGCGAAGCCATCATTGGCAACGCCACCGAGTGGGCCAACCGACGCGACGGACTCGGAGCCGACTGCATCATCGACGCGGCGGGCGCGAGCATTACCCTCAAAATCGCGTTGCAACTGGTGCGACCCAATGGCCACATCACCAAAGTGGGTTGGGGGCCGCAACCCATGGGTTTTTCCCTCGATCCACTGATTCAAAAAAACGTTACGCTCCAGGGGAGTTTTAGCCACAACTGGCCGATTTGGGAACGCGTCATCGCCCTGCTCGCCAGCGGCCAACTCGACGTAAAACCCATCATTGGCGGGGTATGGCCGGTGACGGAATGGCGCGAAGCCTTCGAACAAATGCACACGGGTGCGGTGGTGAAGAGTGTGCTCAAACACGTTTAACCCACGCGGATGCGGCTTTTCATGCGTCTTCAAAATAAAGTAATCGTGGTCACCGGCAGTTGCACCGGAATTGGCAAAGCCATCGCGGTGCGGTGCGTGGCCGAAGGAGCTCGGGTGGTTATTCATGGCCTGGAGCAAGACCTCGGCGAAGCTGTTGTGGCCGAATTGGGTCAGGAAAACGTCGTGCTGCACGTGGAAGACATCACCATCGACGGGGCTACACAACGTTTGGTGGAAATTGCGTTGACCACTTTTGGGAAACTGGATGCCGTGGTCAACAATGCCGCGATGGTTGTGCCCTCAAACCTTCACACTACGGATCTGGCGGTTTTTCGCAAAATCCTGGAGGTCAATGCGCTCGCACCCTTCGCGCTGATTCAGGCGGCACTGCCGCACCTGCGGCAAACGCGGGGGTGCGTACTCAATATTGGTTCGGTGAATGCCTGGTGCGGGGAGCCAGATCTGCTGGCGTACAGTGCGTCGAAAGGGGCGCTCATGACGCTGACGCGCAATCTGGGCGATACACTGCACCGCGAAGACGGCGTCCGGGTGAACCAGATCAATCCGGGTTGGGTACTCACCGAAAAGGAAGTGCAGCGCAAACGCGAACAGGGCTTTGCCGCCGATTGGTACCAGGAAGTGCTACCCGATTTTGCGCCCGCCGGTCGGCTGTTGTGGCCCGCCGAAATTGCCGCCGCCGCCGTGTACTGGCTGGCCGATGAAAGTGGCCCCATCAGCGGGCAAGTGGTGGATTTGGAGCAGTATCCGCTGATCGGTCGTAACCCGCCCAAGGACGCCCCGACCTTCCCGACCTCTCCCCCGGTTCGTTTGTAACCCGGTTTTGAGTTACGCCCCATCTGGGCGCTAATTCGCCAACCGCGCCGATTGCCAGGCCACCATTTTCCACGTGCCATTCCGCCTCAGGTACACGTCGGTGTAGCGCAATCGGAGCGGGTTGGTTTGTCCGTTGGACACGACGCTGGTTTTCATTTGCCCCGTTACGATGGCCGTGCCTGGGCCGTAAAACCGCACGGTATCGCTCGAAATCTCGATGAACTGGTAGGTCGATTTTCCCGACTCGATGGCCGCGATGTACGACTTTTTGCCGTCTTGTAAACCGTTGGAATGGGTGTAGACGAGGTCGTCGGCCAGGATTTCGTCCATGACTTTCGTGTCCTTGGCAACCTGGGCGTCGAACCGGCGCTTTTCCAATTGCCTGATCGCATCAGCGGGACCCTGGGCGTGGCCGTCGAGGTAAAACAGGCAAGCAGTCAGGGAGAGAAGAAACGTGGTGAAGGAGGCGAGGATGGTTTTCATGTTTGGTTTGAGGGTTTGAGGTTTGAAGGTTTGAACAGGTTTGAGAGTTCGAGGCGGAGCGCTTAGACTTTGATTGGCCTTCAAACCCTCAAACTTTTTTTAGCGCAATTTCAACGTAACCAGCGTGACAATCGCCAGCATGATGCCAATGATCCAGAAGCGAATGACGATTTTGGGTTCGGCGTAGCCTTTTTTCTGAAAATGGTGATGCAGGGGCGCCATCAACAGAATTCGTTTCCCTTCGCCGAAACGCCGTCTGGTGTATTTAAAATAGCTGACTTGCAGAATGACCGAGAGCGATTCGACCAGAAAAATGCCGCACATGACCGGAATCAGCAGTTCTTTCCGAATCACAATCGACATCACCGCGATCACGCCCCCCAGCATCAGACTGCCCGTGTCGCCCATGAATACCTGCGCCGGGTAGGAATTGTACCACAGAAAACCCACCAACGCCCCCACGAAGGCCGCGCAAAACACGACCAGTTCGCCCGAGTAAGGAATGTAGAAAATATTGAGGTACTGCGAAAAAACCTTGTTGCTCGATACGTACGTCAGCACGCCGAGGGTAATGCCGATGATGACCGACGTACCCGCCGCCAGCCCGTCGATGCCATCGGTGATGTTGGCCCCGTTGGAAACCGCCGTGATGATAAAAATCATAATCAGCACGTACAAAATCCACTCGTACTGCGGCGGCAACCAGGCATCGGGCAGAATACGCCCGTAGTCGATGTTGTTGTTTTTGAAAAAAGGCACATTGGTCACGAGTGATTTCTCGTCGGTGTACCTGGTCACCTCGCCAATGGCCGAGGCGGTATTGATGCGGGCGCGTTCGTAAATCCGCACTTTCACGTCGTCGTTGAAGTACATCGTCGTGCCCACGATCAGCCCCAGCCCCACCTGACCCACGATTTTAAATTTCCCCTGAAGTCCTTCTTTATTTTTCTTGAAAACCTTGATGTAATCGTCCAAAAAGCCAATCAGACAAGTCCAAATAGTGGTGACCAGGAGCAGGAGGATGTACACGTTTTGCAACCGGGCAAACAACAGCACCGGCACGACCAGGGCCGCCACGATGATAAATCCCCCCATCGTCGGCGTCCCTTTTTTCTGCATCTGACCCTCCAATCCTAAATCGCGGATGTCTTCGCCAATTTGCAAACGTCGGAGGCGGTCGATGATACGCCGACCGAAAACGGCCCCGATGAGTAGCGAGGTAAACACCGCCGCCCCCGCCCGGAAAGTCAGAAATTGGAACAAGCCCGCGCCGGGAAAATTGTACTGCTTGTCGAGGTAATCGAAAAGGTAATAAAGCATCGAAACGGTCGGGGATTGCTGGCGGGTAAAATTAGGTAAAATCCCCCATCCGTTGCAGATTCGTCAAAAAATGCCCAATCTCATGCGCGTTCTCCCTCTACTTTTTGCTGTTTCGCTCCTCGCCCTGATTGCCCAGGCGCAGCGCCGTGTTATTTTTTCGCCCGAGGCTCCGCCGCCCATCGGCCCGTACAGCCAGGCGGTTCTGGCGGGAAATACGCTGTACGTGGCCGGGCAAATCGGCTCGATCGGCAGTACCGGGTCGCTCAACAATCCCACGATTACCGCCGAAACCACGCAGGTGATGCAAAACATCGCGGTCATCCTGAAGGCCGCGAAAATGGATTTTTCAAACGTTGTCAGCGTGACGATTTACCTGAAAGACCTCGCCGATTTTGGGGCAGTCAACGCGGTATACGCGCAATTTTTCCCCGAAAATCCGCCCGCCCGCGCCACGGTTCAGGTGGCCGCGTTGCCCCGGGGCGCGGCGGTTGAGATTTCGTGCGTGGCGGTGGAGTGAAGGTTTGAAGGATTTGAATGGTTGGAGGGTTTGAGGTTTGAGATGGGGCATTTAGTTTTTGATTGCTCTTCAAACCATTCAAACCTCAAACTCTATTCCGGCATAAATTGCAACAAGCCCCGATTAGTTGCCACCCAAAGGCGCTTTTGGGCCTGAAAGGTTAAGTCATAGAAGGGAAAATCAATGCCTTTAGCGTCTCTGGGAATAGTCAGGTGCCAATTTCCATCGTAACGATACAAACCGGCTATTTCCCCAACCCAGGGTCGCCCCAGTACATCAGTCGTAATGGAGAGTGGGTAGAACGGAAAATAATCCAGTTTGGCGTTCTGTTCGTCGGCGGGGAATAAAATAGCTTCGAAGCGTCGGCCATCGAAACGCACGATTGCTCCCGTGCGCTCACCCGAACTCTCAATCAACCCGTTGTAGGGTGTCATCCAAATTCCTCCGGTTCCGTCTTCGTGGAGCCGTCCGACTTTCGTTAGCGGCATTCCCAAGGTATCTTTCCGAAAAACCGTCCACTGCTGCGCAGTTCGGCGTAGCAGGCCTCGGCCCCGTGTGCTGAAGAGGGTCTGGTTACGGTCTACGAGTAGGTCACTCACCTCGTATGCCGTGGGAGCTTCGGGCGCGTTTTGCTCTTGCCAGCGAGTACCATCAAACAAAAATAGAATTTTCTGACCACGTGCTGTGGCCCCCGTCGCCGCCCAAACACGTCCGTCGCTGACCACGTCCACCGCCACGATAAAATCGGATGGAAACGGCGCATTGGCTTTCGTAAAAACCCGCCAATTTTTCCCATCGAACCGCGCCAAACCTTTATCGGTTGCTACCCAGAGCGCGTCGTCGGGAGCCAGGGCCAGGTCAAGGATGCCGTTGCCGGGTAGGGGTGAATTTTGGGTGTCGAACACTTGCCAGTTCGTACCGTCGAAGCGGGCCAGGCCCCGGCTGGAGTCGCTGGCGATATGCCCCCGGTACGTACCCGCCCACACAATACCCTGACGGTCAATGACCACCCGCGAGACGGCGTTGCTGGGCAAGCCGGAATTTTCCTTTGTGTACTGCACCAGCGTAGGCGGTAGGCGATTAACGGGAGTAGGCGGAGGCGGCAAGTGCGACCGGCAGGTAGAGAGCGACAGGCTGAGTAGGCCGCAAATGGAGACGGAAGTAAAACAGTTCATGAGGTTGAGAGCGGATAAGTTCATTGCATTAACGATGAAAACCTACCGTGCGGTTTAGCAATCAGGCATTTATTCAACTCTCCAGCTTAGGTGCGTGGCGGGGCAGTAAATCATTTTTCGGGGAAAATGCGTTATTGAAGATACCATCAAAATACCAAGTTGATATGCTCTTCAAACGCAGCGTTCTGTTTTTCCTGACGGGACTGGTCGCCTGGGCTTGCTCGCGCAACGAAAACCCGAATCCGGGCCAGACCCCAACGCCACCCACGCAACTTGTTCAGGGCTTCCGCACCCGAACGGTCGTTGGCAACCTCGACGTGCCCTGGGAAATTACCTGGGGTCCCGACAACCAGATCTGGACGACCGAACGCCGGGGCATCGTGAGCCGCATCGACCCCGAAACCGGCGATAAGAAAATAGCGCTTACCCTGACGGACTGCCACCAAACGGGCGAATCGGGTTTGCTGGGGATGGTGCTGCACCCTGATTTTGGGCAAAATCCCTTCGTGTACCTCGTGTACACCTACCTGAAAACCGGGGCCATCACCGAAAAACTGGTTCGCTTCCGCTACGACGGCAACGCCCTCAACCAACCAACGATACTGCTCGACAACCTTGCGGGCAATACGTTCCACGACGGATCCCGCTTGCTGATTCTGCCGGACAAAACCCTGCTGATGAGTACCGGCGATGCGGGCAACACGAGTCTTGCCCAAAATCGGGCTTCGTTGAACGGAAAATTTTTACGCCTCAACCTCGACGGCTCCATTCCGGCCGACAACCCGTTTCCAGGTAGCTACATCTGGTCATTGGGGCACCGCAATGCCCAGGGTTTGGTACTCCATCCTAACGGCCTGGTTTACAGTTCGGAACACGGCCCGGATACCGACGATGAAATCAACATCATCCGGCGCGGCGGCAACTACGGCTGGCCCACGGTGCGCGGCCCCATCGATGCCGCCAACGAACAGACGTTTGCGCAACAAAACAACGTAACGGGGTCTATCCTGCACTGGTCGCCCACTATTGCACCCAGCGATTTGGTTTGGTACAGCAGCAACCGGATTCCGGCCTTTCGCAACAAACTCCTGATGACCGTGCTGAAAAATCAGATGGTCGTCGCCGTGACCCTGAGCACCGACGGCCTGAGCGTCACTGGGCAGGAAACCTTTTTTAAAGATCAATTCGGGCGTCTGCGTGACATTTGCGTCGCTCCCGACGGACGGATTTTTCTGGCCGGCAACAGCGGTAGTTCCGGCGGCCACGCCCTGATCGAAGTGTCGGGGCAGGAGTAGCGACTGGGTGTCGGACTGGGCGTCCCCGACGACTTTTTCGTCGTCCGACACCTTAAAAAAACTTCCGTCAACCAAACCTACCGCCGTCATCCCAGAAATTCGTGACAGCCTGGGCATCCCCGACTGGGTATCGGACGACTTTTTCGTCGTCCGATACCTTAAAAAAATCCCCTGACCGAGTAAAGCTGAACTGGGCGTTCCCCGACGACTTTTTTGTCGTCCGACAGTCCGACACCTTAAAAAACGTCGCGTCCGCCAAGCACTCCACTGGAAAGTCATTCGGCGTACGATACCCGTTGGATAACTGGTTTTCCTTACTTTTGCGCCATCG
>JAJAZB010000177.1 GCA_026785975.1 Cytophagaceae bacterium
CAACCAATGTGTTTGG
This sequence comes from Cytophagaceae bacterium, assembly GCA_026785975.1. Taxonomy (GTDB): domain Bacteria; phylum Bacteroidota; class Bacteroidia; order Cytophagales; family Spirosomataceae; genus JAJAZB01. The sequence continues at coordinate 17 of JAJAZB010000177.1, forward strand.
GCTTCTCAGCAAAGAGAATGACTTTGAAGCCTACACGCTTACCGGGTCAATGAATGCTCAGTGTTTAAATATGTTTATTGATGATTTTGCCGCAGGGATAAAACAGCCAACGGTACTTGTTTTGGATAATGCCCCTTTTCATCACAGTGACCAGATAAAAAAGAAGATAGCGCAATGGAAAGAAGTAGATTTATTTATTTGGTTTCTTCCAACCTATATTCCGCACCTGAATAGTATTGAAACTCTGTGGCGAAAAATAAAGTGTGAATGGCTTAAACATTACCATTACGATGACAAAGATACATTCGATCAGGCGTTGGAATATATCTTGAAAAATATAGGCTCGGAATTCACAATTAATTTCAATTAAAAGTGTCGTTTATATAAACTCAACTACTTAAAAAACGGAATTTTCAATTCGGAAGTGCGCGTTTCAATTTCTGTATTTTTTTCAAACGGGCTTTGGCTTGTTGCTTAAACGCTTTTTGAGCGTCCTCGTTTTTCTCCTGTTCAAAGAAGTCAGAATCCTTAACCCGTTGCTTTAGAACATGGGAAGTGTAGAGGTAGATCGAGAAAAGTGCTACTAAAATGAGCAGAGATTCTGTGTTGGTCAGCCAGTGATGCACGGCTAAAAACAGGCCGGTCAGGATCACTGTTGTGCCACACAGGATAGCCGAAGCTTGAAAATGGGTCATATTCTGAGCAATCAGGATATGATGCATATGATTACGGTCGGCAGTGAAGGGATCTTTTTTCTTGGCGAGACGAATGATAAAAACCCGCAGGGTATCGAAAATAGGCACGATCAGCACGACAATAGCCAGGATGGGCGCACTGAAGTAGGCGTTGGCTTCAAACCGGTACGTTACGTTGAGGTGAATGAATTTAACGGCAAAAATTGTCAACAGAAAGCCGACAATCAGCGAGCCGGTATCACCCATAAAAATCTTGCTGGTGTGCGAAAAGTTGAAACGCAGAAAGCCCAGCAAAGCCCCCGACATGGATGCACACATACTGGCCATGGCGTACTGCTTGTTGAGGTAAAACCACAGCCCAAAGGCAGTACCGGCGATTAAACCGATTCCTCCGGCCAGGCCATCGATGCCATCGATCAGATTCATGGCATTGATCAACGCGATAAAAACGAATACGGTCAGCGGAACACTGAAAAAGTAGGGAATCTCGTGCCAGCCAAAGATGCCAAAGAAGTTGTCCAGGCGAAGATCGGCCGCAATGATGAGCAACCCGGCGCAACCAATCTGAACCAGCATTTTCTTGACCGGCGACAGCACCAGAATATCATCTTTTACCCCCAAAAAAAACAGAAAAACCAGCCCGACGACGGTGAGGTGGAGGAGCGGACCCTCGCCCGGATTTTCCCACAGAAAGTAGCCAATTAAGGTTGCGGCGAAAATGGCTACTCCCCCCAGGGTGGGCGTTTTGCGGGCGTGGGCACTTCGTAAACTGGGTTCATCCATCAGGTTTTTCAACTTTGAAATATTGATGATAACCGGAATGGCTTCCATAGCTACCAAACTAGCCACCAAAAAGGAGATGGCCAGTTGAACGATTGGTTTGCTTAAAAACGCCTGTAGATCAACAAACATGATGAAAAGGAAATAGGGAGTAAGGATTTGTACAAAACACATAAACCTTCGCTCTCACTGGTATAATTCCCCGAAAGAAAGCCAAACTTTTACGTACTTCTCAAAGATAGCGGGCAAAAATTATTAAATGGTCAACGGGCCAGATTAAGAAACTGTAAAGATTTTCTGAGGGGTTTCCAGAGTGTCGTAAAAAAATAAGGCTTCAGGCCGTTGATCACCCAGGCGCGGTAATCTTCCCGATTTGCGCGTAACCGGTTGAGCAACGAGGCGTTACTCAACCCGCCCAGCCGCATTAGCACCAATATTTCGGGTACGTAACTCAATTGTATGGCGTGTTTATGGACCAACCGCAACATCAACTCATAATCGGCGGCGCTTCGTAAGTCGGGGTTGAAGGCCCCAAAACGCTCATAAATTTCCCTCCGAACAAAGAAAGTGGGATGCGGCGGCATCCAACCGTACAAAAAAGCCGCCTCCCGGTAAACACCCGCCCGCCAGGTGCGGCGTATGCGCCGGGAGTCGTTCCGATCAACGTAAACCAAGTCTCCGTAAGCCGCGTCGGTCTGTTGCGTTTCGAGTGCATCGGCAATATGCTTAATGACATCGACGTGCGCGTACAAATCGTCGGCATTCAAAATCCCGACCACGTCCCCCGTGGCTGCCGCAATTCCTTTATTCATCGCGTCATAAATTCCCCGATCAGGTTCTGAAATTAATCGCGCAATTTTTGGGCCAAAACTCCGGGCAATCGCGAGGGTGTCATCGGTCGAGGCCCCATCCACGATGATATATTCCAGATCAGAATGCGACTGGCCCAACACCGATTCGATGCAGCTACGTAACGTGGCGGCCCCGTTGTAAACGACGGTGATGATCGAAACTTTCACGCGGTGATGCTCCGTTTACGAACCAATTGGGCCGGATTGCCCTGATAAATGCCGTAGGGTTCGAGCGAGCGAGTCGCGACCGAGCCAGCCGCCAGCACGGCGTGAGAACCCAGGGTTACACCCGGTCCGATGAGCGTTTTTGCCCCCGCCCAAGCCCCATCTTCGAGCGTGATGGGGGCGATTTCCAGGTCGAAACTGGCGCGGGTGTAATCGTGATTGCCCGTCAGGAGCAGTGCGCCCTGCGAGAGGCAGGCATTCCGCCCGATGCGCACCGGAGCCAGGTTGTCGATCCAGACGTTTTCGCCAATCCAGGCAAAATCACCAATTTCCAGAAACCAGGGATACTTCACGTTGACGTGGGGTTTTACCAGGACACCACGGCCGATTTTCGCCCCAAACAAGCGTAGTAAACCACGCTTCAGAGCGGCCGGAATGGGTAGATAGCTGTTGATGGTCAATGGATTAATCAGAAACCAAAGTATTATTTTCCAGCGTGGTCCGGGTTGGTACCACTGATTATTGAAAGTAGTCAGGTCGGTTTTTAGCATACCCGTTGAATCAAACCCGGCTTGGGCTGCGCTGTACCTGAGTGAGGTCTTTGTCATATTCCTGAATAAAAAACTCAACAATTGCCTGTTTGTCGCGTCCGGCGCGTTGATAAACTTCGTAGAGCTTGGCATCCACCAGAAAACGGTACCACAGCCCTTGTAAAAAATGCCAAATAAACCCTTTTCGTCCGTCGAGGAATCCCAATTTCCAGAAATACCGGAACAAAAAGTAGGCCAGTGGGCGGGTAAAAAGGGGCGCGGAAGCGTATTGGATTTTTAAATACCGCTTGCGCTGTTCCTGGGTGCCCATCAACCGGGGCGTTACGCTTTCGTTCTCGCTGAAATTGTAGCGAATATTCAGCAAATCAATGACTTCCCGAATGGCGTACTGATTGTGCTTCTGGGTCCACCAGGTTAAATTATTGAGGTTGTGATCGACGAGATCATGGTCGAAGCGCACCGTTTGCCCTTCCGACAACTTGATGTGCTCATCCATCCAGGTCTCCTCGCAGATGCCCCGACCCGCCCGCCAGAGTCGGAGCAGCCAGGTGGGATAATAGCCGCCGTGCCGAATCCATTGATTCATGAAAATAACCCGGCGCTTGACGTACACCCCGCTTACCGGTCCGGAAAGGTCGGGAATCCGGCGGTTGATTTCCGCCGCCAACTCGGGCAGTACGTACTCGTCGGCGTCCATGCGCATGAGCCAGCGCGTAGGAAATGGATTGTTGGCAATGCCGAAATTAAACTGTTGCGCGTAGGTAATCCAGGAGTTTCGAACGACCCGCGCGCCCAGGGCTTCGGCAATTGGTACGGTATCATCCGTCGAGCCGGAGTCGACGATGAAAATTTGATTGGTAAAAGGCAATAAACTTTTAATGCACCGGCTGATGTGCTTTTCTTCGTTGAACGTAAGAATAATAACGCTTAAGTCTTGCACGGAACTTTGGATCAAGGCGGTAAAGTCGTCACTGAGTTAGTAATTATTGACCCCGGGTGTTGAGGAGCGGACGGTTCGCCGCGCGGTGTAATAACCTTCCTGACCAGTTCACTTAGTCGCTAATGGTTTGGTGATGGGCTTTTTCAGCGGCCAGTTTAACGTATCCCGACATGATTTCCCCGGAAACGGCCTTTAACGAAAAGGCTTCGATGATCTGGCGGGACTTCCCGCCCATGCCTTGCCGGATAGCAGTAGGGGCGTTCATCACCGATTGGAGCAGCCGACTGAGTTGATCGACGTCGTTCCAGTTGAAGGTAAACCCATTTTCGCCTTCACGCACCAGATCAAAGGCGCAACCACACTGGTCGGACACGAGCACCGGTAAGCCACACACCATCGCTTCATTGACGACCAAACCCCAGGTTTCGGAATAACTCGGTAAAATCAGCGCGTCGGCCATTGCCAGGGCCGTCGGCACGTTGAACCATTCCGTTCCGGGCAAAAAGTGAACGGAACTGAGTCCGGCCCGTTCCGCCTGTTGGGCGAGCGGCTCCTTCAGTACGCCTTCCCCGATTAGGATCAAGCCCCATTGATCCGCGTGGATCACCGCTGTTTTTGCCCGCGCAAAGGCCGCAATCAGGTTGTCCAGATTCTTGACTTCCGTAAAACGCCCGACAAAAATAAAATTCCTCGGCGGGAGTCCGTGTTGGTTGAGCAGCGTTTCCCGTTGGGGTTGGGCTTTCTGGTAATTGGCCCGAAGTACGGCGTCGTTGACGACAGCCGCCCGATTGGTCAGAATCTGATCGGGCCGCGCACCCAGTTGCAAAACGTAGTTTGCCGAATGACTCCCAAAGCAAATGTACGCGTCAAATTGCCGGATCAATGCTTTCTTAATCCGTTCTTTCCAACCGGTACGGGTGTGGTCGAAGGCGTTGGATTCCGTGGATAGAACCGTGCGAATGCCGCTCAATTTACAGAAAACCAACAAAACGAGTTGGGCCGGATCGTAATACCCCGTCAGATTGACGATGTCCGGCCTGAAGCGCCGGGTGTGTTTGATCAGGGCGATGGCCCGTGCCCAAAACCCGACGTCTTCGAGGGCACCATCGAACAACAGATGATACGGGTAGTGGTGTTCGCCCCCAACGGGATCGCCCAGCCCTAACCGGCTGCGCTCGGTTCGGGCCATTTGCAAAACCAGGAGTTCGGGGCCACCCGACTGCCGGGAAAGGCGGTGCAACTCACCAAACAACGCGGCTTTGTAATGCGACCAAAGCAGGTTATGCACGATGAGCACCCGACGGGATGGGGAAACTGGTTTAATGGGCAAATATCGGTCGATCAGGCAGGTTGAGAAATGGGTTGGCGAACGGTAGCCCGTTGATTTTGCGTCCGGGTGGCATCTGCGTTGAGGAAACGCACGTACATCGCGAAAATAAACAGGAAAGACGTATCGAACGGACGCCCTCCGGTGAAGGCCTGAATGAAGGTTGGAACAAAAAAATAGACCAGAAAATTGGACATATCATCTGCGGGCCTACGCATGACTTTGTAACATTCCCAGGTGCAGACGACGAGGAATCCGCCGAACGTTAAAAATCCCAGAATACCACAATCATAAAAAGCCTCCAGGATGGGAACATCGAAGTAAAACTGCTTGTAGCCCGCCCCCAGAAAAAGGGTTCCCGGCGAGCCAACGGCAACCTCCCGGAAAAAACCAAAGGAGGTGACCCGGTTGGAGGCCGATGCGTCACCTTTCTCGCTCGTACCCGCCACCGTGCCCATCGCGTCCAGGAAACTGTTCCAGAAACTGGTCGCGTAATTGACGAGCAAGTCCAGAACCGGCGTCGTAACGACCAGAAAATAGGTACCAATCACGATGGCGGAGTAAAAGAAAAGACTACTCGGTTTGGCGAGGCTCTTGCCTGCCTGACTCAGTGTGCGGGGGCGGAGGTTGAAAAACAGAAATAGCACGGCCACGATCATCAGGCTAAGCAACATCATGCGCGACTGGGCAAGCACAATCGAAACCAACGACAGGCAAATATTAAAATAGGCCAATGATTTGAGCAGTAAATTGTGCCGTTTTATCAGAATAACGGAGGCAATCAGACCAGCAAACCCATTCCGGGCGGCCACGTGGGGGTTCCCGCCACTCTCCCCGTCGCCATAAAATATCGTGGCCCGCATCCCGTAAATGTAGTTGGGGTTGGTCAGCAGGGAATAAAAGAGCAGGAGCGAACTAAAGCAGGTAATCAGCACCACGACCAGAATAAAGGGTCGGCGAACCGTTTCGGGCACGTTGAGCAGGGTTACCAAAAACGCAATGGCCGCGATGTAGTTGCTGTTTTCGCGAAACATATCGAGGCTTTGCCGCCCAAACGGGGTAATGTTGACGTACATGTAAAGAAAGGCAACCGCGATCCAACTAACCACAAAACCCATCAGAAGCGAGTTGTTGGGAAAATACCGGGTCAGAAATCCTTTTGGCAACATCAAAACCAGCCCCAGAATAAGACAGGCCGCCGTGAAGGCCGCCCCCTGATGGAGCCGTTCTTTAACGAAAAAAATACTTTGCTGCCCCACCGTCATGATGCCCAGACCCAGGGCCATCCGAAAGGCTGAAATTTGCTTGAGCATACGCGCTGAATTTTTGTTGTAATTTTTGAAAATACCTCAGATCCGATACCCCTGCTCCCTAAAAAAGGGCCTCCAGAAATCGGGATCGTACCGTTCCCAGGCGTGACAACCCAGGGGCAACTGGCCCTGGTTGAGTTGAAAACACTGGGCCGGATGTTGCTCAAAGGCAAACGGTAAAGCGGCTTCCCAGGACGGTAAATTTAGCAACATCAATCCCGGATACAAACGCGGAAAATGTAGCGAAAACAGCCCATCTTCATTGCCACGCCAGGTGCCGAAAAAACGCCCGAATACCCACAAAAAACGTCGGCAGGCGGATACCCTGCGCAAGGACAATCCCCCGTTGAGCAGCACCTTACGTAGTTTGAAACGGCGGCGCAGGCCGCTTCCCGTTGGCTTAACCGGCGGCGTAACGTGCGGCGCGCCAATGTAATCGTACCCCCGCTCGCACCACTCCCGCAGGCGATCGCTGAAGACGAAGGCATCAAGCTGATGGATGAGAATATACTCGTACGATTCAAAGGCCCGGTAAAATCCTTCCGACACCATCAGTCGGTTGTACCCCGCTACATCGCTAAAGTAGGTATTGTCGAACGAAAAAACCTGAAATGAAGGATGGAGCGCCAGGAAAATCGTTGCGTCGAGGTGCTCTGGTTTCACCAGAATGAGCGGATAATGCCCTAAAATCCGCACGCATTGCGTCAGTGAAATCCGCTCATGGTCGGTCAGTTCGGCTTGGTACACCGGGATAACGACGGCAACAAGATTGGCAGACGACATACGGGATCGAGCAGAATTAAGTATAAATTATTAGTTATTAAACCGTTGATAATCAATAAGTTACCACTAAATTAGCAACTTACTAAATTAGCAACTTAATAATTTGCACTATAACGTAAAAAGACCCAGTAAAAATCATTCAAATAAATCGCCCATGGCCGGTCGCCACCAGTGATCGGGGCGGCTAAACACGTACCAGCCCCGTTGCACGTCCCGCCAAATGGGGGCCAGTCGATGCCAGCGGTTTCTGGGCAATGTGGCCCGCATCCGGTAATGGTCGCGCAGGCACCGAAGCTGAACGAGTTTTTCGGCGGGCAACTCGGGTTTGGCCCGCAGCAAATTATACATCAGAGCCAGTTCATCCGCCCTTTTTTTGAGAGGAAGCAGTTTTTCTTCCCTGGAACGAATAAACCGATCCCGCATACTTACCTCGGGAATTTGTTTACCAAAACCAACCTGTTGCGCCGTATGCTGCCGGTACCAGATGAGTTCGTCGTCCAGGAATCCGATGGTACCGCGCAGGGCCAGCACCAGGGCCAGCCAGCCATCGTGAATGAGTTCCTCAAACCCCGCCGGAAACGGAAGCGCCAGCGGCAGAACAAGTTTCCGAATGGCCAGGGTTGCCCCGGTCACGACGTAACCATTGTACAGAATTTCGTACGAAAGCCCGGCTCTCCATTTCTTCCTCAGGATTTTGGTGAATTGCACTTTGTCCCAAATCGTGCGGTTGGTGGGGTGGGAGTTACTATCCATAATCCGGGCATTGGAAAAGACGCCTTCCATCGTTGGGTTTTCCCTAAAAAAAGTCAGCGTCTTACTCACCCGATCTGCCCGCCAGCGATCATCCTGATCGGAGAACAGAATCAGGTCTCCCTGGCACAGGAGGACCGCTTTTTCAAAATTTTTGGTTGAACCCAAATTCGTTTCGTTGACCTGAAAACAGACCGGAAACGGAGCCGTTCTGGCAAATTCAGCCACAATTTGGCTGGTATCATCGGTTGATCGGTCGTCACAAATCACCAATTCATCCACCGGGTGCGTTTGTGCGGCGATACTAGCCAGTTGTTCGCCCAGGTAGCGGGCGCCGTTGTAGGTGCAGAGGGCAACAGAAACCAGGGGCATACGTAAGAATAAACAGGCTGATTGAACATTTCCAGGTCAGCACCAAGCTCACTCTACGGAAAAATTAGTTTGAATAAAAGACGGAAAACCGATTAAGGCCCGCCGACTTTAAAGGGCAGTAAAGATAGCCAAAAACTCGTTCAGGTTTGAAATTTTCGGATTCCAGACGCCTTCGCGTTTCTCGTACCGTGTAAAATTTACGGCAAAAGTTCAGGATTGGGTGGCATTTTCAGACAAAAAATCCGGTTGAAACTTGTCGATGAACTGGATGAACCAGCGAACCGGCCGGGCCAATTGTCTTCGCCAGAGCGGGGCGGGGGGTGAGGGATCGGCGGTGCCAAAAGCGGGGGCAATTTTACGCGTCGTCTGGTGAATAGCGCGGGAATTTACGCGGTGCCTGTACTCGGCAATTCGATTTTTGACCTCCTTGCTTAGCACCCGATCAGGAGTTGGCCATGTGTCAGGATCGATGCCCTCAAAATTGACGACAACCGTCGAACCCGCAACATTTGCCCGCAGGCCGTACGCAATTCTGAGGACGTAATCGGGCTGCCGGATGAGCAAAACTTCGTCGAAAAACGCTGGAACCAGGTCGAGCCACAATTGATCCGAACCATATCCCTGACAGAGTCGCAACCAACCCCGTTGGTGCAGCGAAGCCGCCCACCAGGAAAGAAAAGACGAGGCTACCCCGCCGCGCCGGACGCCCCACAAACCCGCATCGTAGGTGCCCACGTTCAGGAAATGCCCTTCGGTAGCCAAATTACGACCATTCGGCGGAACCGTCAGTTGCGAAACCAGTGCGATAGCGTGGGTATTCAGGGCGCGGAGCAGCGTGTCGAGGGGGGCCAGGACCACACTCTCCGGGGATAGATAAATTAGCTGAGTCGTGTCGGGAAACGTGTCGAGTAGGTATTTGGCAAAAAACGGCTTGGTCAAATTACGAAATTCCGTTTGGCTGTATTTCTGAATCAGCCCGTTAAAGTCCGGTAGTTTTATCGAGGCTACCGGGTGAATCCGTAGATTTTCCGGCAGATTTTCGGGCAGGTTTTCCGTTGAATCAACCAATCCGACGTGCAGGCACTGACCCGGATAAACCCTGGCCAGCGAAGCCGCCAATTCGATCGCCTGCGGAAGTTGCCGTAGCCAGGCCACCGTGAAAAAAGAAGCGTCGCTCACGGGGAAAACGCGGTTTTTAGTGACGCATGAAGCGTGTTCCCGGCTCGCCGGGTTTCTTTCAAAACAGCCTCCAATTGGTCGATAGACCGTTCCCAATTCCATTTTTCCCGCACGTGTTGTACCGCGCCCGTCGAGAGGTGTTGCCAGAGCGGTTCGTCGCTCAGCAAACGCCCCAGGGTTTCGGCGAGGGCATCGGGATTGGATTCGACAAGCAGCCCATTCACGCCCGATTCGATGGTTTCGCGAATGCCCCCTTCGGCCACGGATACGACGGGCATCCCGCAGGCATTGGCTTCCAACGGGGCAAAGCCGAAGGGTTCCAGGCGGGACGTGTAGATCAGGCAGCACCCCCGATTCAGTACATTCACCAGATCCTGGTCCGAAATGTCCGTTCGCACTTCCAGGCTAACGCGCAATTGGCTGGCCAACCGGAGCATTTTTTGCAGAAACTCGGGTTCGGTATGATTGCTAATCCACAAAAGTTTCGGGGCCAGTGTACCCATCCGGCTGAGGGCCTGAATGACCAACTCGGGGTTTTTATGGGCCATAAACGTTCCCAGGCCGATGACGAGCGATTCGCGGGGCAGTGCGTAATCCTGAAATAATTCAGTGTCGATACCCAGATAACACACCTCAGCGGCAGCGCCGTAGGCCCGGATCACGCTTTCGTTGGTGAAGTACGAATTGACCAGAACCCGATTGTAGCCCTTGAAATTGCGGATTTCTTCCCGAATCATCACCCGCTTAAAATTGGTCAAACAGTGGTCATTCCAAAGTATGCGCCAATTGGATGGGGCGAGTCGATTACCCGAAATGGACTCAGGCGCTGACCAGCCGATTCCGTCCTGGTTTTCGTACAAAAACCGATTCGGCTCGTGCAGGTACAGCACCGTGGGGAGGTCGAGGTACCGGCCAAGAAACGGTACCGCAAAATGGTGGCAGGAGTGAATCAGTACGATGTCGGGCTTCTCGCGGGCTAATTCATCGGCCCAAAGGCGGCAAGCCTCTTTCATAGCCCGGATGTTGGCACTGTCTTCAAACCAAAACGCCCGCCACTGTTCATGCCGGTTCATTTGGGGTGAATAAGCCACGGGCCGGGTATGCACCGGCACCGGCTGCACCTGCAACAGGGCAGTGACGAAGCGATTATCGGCGTGTTCGGGACTCCAAATGCTGAGTTGGTGACCGCGTTTTAGCAAGCCCAACGCTTGATAATACAAAGCCCGGTTGCCGCCCCCGCTGGGTAGATTATGCCAGATTGCAATGCGCATATACGATTTCAGGGGGTTTCGAGCCAATCAGCCAGTTTTTCAAACGGGTAGCGGAATGCCTTCCGAACCCGTTTCAGGCGAATCACTTTTTTGGGTTTGAGATACGCGCAACGAAATTGCTGGTAATAGGCATTGTCGTGCAATTCCAGTTTCCCCGCGTACAGTTTAAACAGTGGCCCGATGTCGGGCCGGGACTCAAACGTGTAGCGATTCTGGTATTTGGAAACGGATTCGGGGGCGTTGAGGCCGTAGCCACTAAAATGGAAAAACAGCAGAGGTACGGTTTCATTGACCCACCATTGTTCGCCGGTTTGTGAAAAATTCCGTTCGTGCAGATTCCAGTACGCCGCGTTGTAGCCGGGGTGTTTTTCGATGTGTACCCGCTCAAAATAATGCGGCACGAAGTTGACCCACTTTTGATCCACAAAAAGACCGTTGCAAAGATCGATCCGGCAATCGTAGGCCAGTTTATCCATCCACCATTGAATAAACCGGGTCGCTTCGGTGCTACGACGCAGGGCCATAAAACCCAGATTGTAGGTACCCGTATTCATCAGATCGCTTTCGTTGGGCCGGAGTGTGTCCGGAAACGGGGCAATCGTGTGGGGCGTCACGATAATATTGTTGGTCTCCAGACTGGTGAGCAGGTGGGTTAAGGGCTGGAAAACGATGATATCCGGGTCGAAGTAGATCAGGTTATTGACTTCAGGATCCTGCCGCAACAAATAATCCATGAAGTAGGGTTTCACCGCCGTATTCAACTCCGTGATGTCGTAATTGGTGCTCATCCAAGCCAAATTCACGATTCCGATGGTTTCGAGTTCGAGCAACTCGAAAGGAAGTTTTTTATCGGGGTCAAACTGGATTCCATCGAGTTTATCGACCAACGCGACGACAAACCGGACGTGCGGGTTTGTCGCTACCAACGACTCACCCAGGGTGCGCGCCTGGGCCAGATAATTGATAGAACAGATGGTGAACGCCAGGGTCATCAGGAAAGCGTCGGGTAAGGCACCGGGGCCATGTATTTTTGTAATAAGCCAATCAGCACGTTCATGGCGCGCTGTTCGGAATGCCGCTGCTGAACTTTCTGACGGGCAACCTGACCCATGCGCTGGCGCAAGGTTTCGTCGGTAAGCAAGGTAGTCAGGCAGTCGGCCATTCGGTTGATATCCAGATAGTCGCAAATAAATCCGGCATCGTCTTCAACGACTTCCCGCGCCCCGCCCGACTGATCGAAACAGACGATGGGTTTGGCCAGCAAGGCCGCTTCAAGTACCACGAGCGGGTAAGGTTCCTCCCGCGAAGGAAGCGCGAAGACGTCGAAACAGGCCATGTATTCGAGCGGATTGGGGCGATTTTCGATGAAAATCAAGCGTTCCTGCAAACCCAACCGGCGGGCGTCCTCGGTGATGGTCTTAAACTCGACGTGCTGATGCGAACCGCCCACCCAAATAAAGTATACCGGAATATCCTGGATTTGGGGTGGAACCAACCGGGCTAATTGAATGAAAACGTCGACGCCTTTGCGCCAATCAAAGGTGCCCATGCAACCCACCAGGAGCGCATCGACGGGTAAATTTAGCTGGCGACGCAAGTCGGCACTACGCCCAATCAGGTCGTCGACGTTCGTGGCTTCGTCGGGTAGCAAGGAGGGCAGGTAGTCGATCCGGGCGGGGTCGATGCCGTAATTGGCGATGTACCGCTGGCGTTGCACCCGCGAACAGGCCATGAAAAAATCGGACCGGCACAGCGTGCGGGCAAAAGCCTCCGGGCTGGTGTACATGCTAATCCCGATCTCCAGTTCGTGGGCGTAAGTGACCACCGGGCAGCGCAGAGACTGAAGTTCTTCCAGCAAATCACCATTGGTTACGGTGTTGGAAACCACTAAATCGAACCCTTCGGCCTCTAATTTCGGGAGTAAATTGGCCGGATGTTGTCGGTGGCGGAGCAGGCGACCCAGCAGGCGATTGGGTGGCGGAGCGGGCGGGTTCCAGAAAAATGTTGGCGCAACGGCTTCGAATTCGCTAACCAACGGTCCGCCGTGTTTGAGTAAAATTGTGATTTGAAAATCGGGGTACTGCGCCAGTTTTTTAACAAACCGCAACAGTAAAATCTGCGCACCGGCCCGGTTGGCGTCGTGGCTGATGAACAGGATTTTCTTCATGCAAATAATGGGAAGGGCGATTGTGAAGCACGGCGAACGAGCAAATTTACGCCGGGGGGCCACGCCGTTTACGCGGACAAATATACACGCCGTCTCCTAAAAATTTCCCATTATCCGGTGCCATTCCGAAACCAGCGTGGCCACGTCGAACTCCTGGGCGCGGGCGCGGGCCACCTCGGGCTTGAAGCTATACTGCTTATTCATAACCCGTTGCATCGCATCGACCAGCGCCGGGACGTTGCCATTTTCGACGAGAATCCCCATGCCTTCCGTGAGAATTTCCCGGTTTCCACCCGCGTCGAAGGCCACGATGGGTTTGCCCAGGTACGCCGCTTCCACGTTGACCATCCCAAACGCTTCTTCCCGCGAGGTGAGGACGAAGCCATCGGTGGCGGCGAGGTAGTGGGCGTAATCGGTGGTTTGCGCGCCCACAAAATGAACATTGTTCCGGCCTTCGGCTTCCAAGCGCTTTTGCACCAAATAGAACGAAGCACTGGGCGTTTTCACCCCGCCCGTCCAGACCAAATGGACTCGCGGCGGCAGCAACCGGGCAATGGCCGGAACCAGGTCGACCCCTTTTCGGTAAATCGGCGTGCCCGACATGAGCCACACGAAGTCCGTGTCGGCAATGCCCAGTTGGTGGCGCAACTGGATTGCCCGCGCCGGGTCAGGCTGGATCGCGGCCAGATTCACAAACGGATAAAGTCGCTCGACCCGGGGCGCACCCATCAGGCGAAGTTCATCGCACACCGCGTCCGCGTTGCCGATGAGCAGGCGGGCGCTCTCAATCAAAGAAATCAGGTCCTCGGCGGCCACGTGCTCGTAGAGCAAATGGCTGATTTCGTGAACGTGCCCGACCACGGGTACGCCCAGATTTCGGGCAATTTGCGCCATCGGGGCCATTTGGAGGGTGTTGAGATACCAGCAGTCCGGTCGAAAAGCTCGGTTGAGGTCAGCAAAGAAAGATTCAAGTACCTTCAGGCCAACCGCGTGGCGGCCCTTTGCCCAGATTTTCCGGGTAAATGACCCATGATATGGCGACGAAAAAAAGGGAATGTCCGGGGGAAGTTCGTGGCGTAAAGCACCCGGCTGTTCACAGAAAATTGCGGCCTCAAACCGACTCCGGTCCAAGTGGCTGAGTAAATTCCACAAAACCATTTCCGAGCCGGTTTTCCCCCCGAATGGCGTTAAAAACAGGATGCGAAGCGGTCGGCTCATTGGATATTTTCGGTGGGAGCGATTTTATAAAAACGGGACCAGTTGAGCAGAATCGGCCAGAAATAGTGGAGTAGCACGCGGACTTTACGGGCAAATAAGCGTTGCGCGTCGAGTTGGCTCAGGGGTTCACGCTTTTTCAGGACATTCACCAAAACTTTCCACCCAAAAAACGGTGGAATCAAGGCCAGATAATTGAAAATAATGCTCAGATAGACCAACACGCCGTAATGAGTCCGCACCCAGAGTAGGTTCGACACCTGATTTTGTACGCCAAACCGATTGATGTAGGTGGGCTGATTGCGGCGCAAATCCGACTGATTTTCGAGGTGGATGAATCCGAGGTCGGAAAAGTAGCAGAGTTTACCTGCTTTTCCCAACCGGTTGCCCCATTCTACGTCTTCGGCGTACATAAAAAAACGTTCGTCAAAGTAGCCCGCTTCTAAAACCGCTTCCCGTCGGACCAGCAGAAATGCGCCCACCAACCAATCGCACTGCCGGGGATCGGGGTACTGGTTTTCGGGTGTGAGCCGGTTCAGTACTTTTTGGAAAAACGCCCGGCTCGGGAGGATGTACAACGTGCGCAGCAACCCGGCAAAACTCCGGTGGTAGGGCATCGGGTGGCCATCGGCGTACAATTGAATGGGCGCACAAGCCGCAATACCCGGTTCGGCGTTGAGGCGGCGAACGCATTCATCGAGCACGTCGCCGGTTTGCAGCGTATCGGCGTTGAGCAGTAAAAAATATCGTCCCTGCGCCAGCCGCATCCCTGCGTTGCTGGCCCGGCCAAAACCGGCGTTGTGCCCGGTCTGGTGCCAGATTACTCCGGGAATCGCTTCCCTGATTATACGCTGGCTATCATCGCCCGAGTCGTTGTCGACCACGATAAATTCGAGGGTGGTACGCCGGGTTACCGCTCGCAACGAACGAATTGCCTCGACCGTCAAATAAGGCGTCCGGTAGTTGACGATAATAACCGAAACATCGGGCATGGGTTATTTCAAACCGCGCAGGCGGCGGCTGGCGCTCAATTGAGCCGGGGTGAGAATTTTTTCTTTGATGAGCGTGAGCAGCGGTCGCCGGTACTGCTCCGGGTTGTACCGAACCGCCCGCAACGTGTACAACAACCGGTGCCAGATTCGCTCCCGATATTCAATGGTATCGGGCAGGTGCCAGTAAAATTCGGCCATTGTTTTTCGGAATCGTTCCCGGTATTGGTACCCCGTTTCCCGGTTCAGGTGCTGGTACATATTGATCCGGTTGAAGAGAAAACCCGCCTCCCAGCGGTGGTCGGTAAAACTCTGACCGCCGCCGTGTTTACGGTACACCGACATCACTTCGTCGAGGTACCCAATCGGCCCCCGTTGGGCCAGCAGGATGTTCAACGGAATATCACCACTTTTCGACTCGGCAATCCAGGCGGGTAGTTGGGGTAGAAACGTCTTGCGCAACAGCAGACTCGCCGTCGCCATAAACCAGGTTTCTGCGTTGCCGATCAAGTCATCGACTGTGACGACGGGCTTCTGATTCTGATTGAGTAAATAACCCGGTTCGCTCTCGTCGTCGAAGCGCACTTCCGCGTTATGAAAACACATCGAGAAATCGGGATGCTGATCCATGAAATCGACTTGCTTCTGCAATTTGTGGGGGTCCGTCCAGTAATCATCGCCCTCGCAGGTGGCCACGTACTCGCCCCGGCAGGCATGGTACGTATCCATGAAATTATGGATAGCCCCCCGGTTGGTCTGATTGAGAAGCAGTTTGATTTTTTCGGGAAAGCGGCGTTGATAATCGAGCAAAACGGCCTGCGTGTTGTCGCCGGAGGCATCATCGCCCACGACAATTTCCACGTCGAACGTCGTTTGCTGCGCCAGAAAACTGTCGAGCGCCTGGCCAATAAATGGCCCGTGATTGTAGGTGATGCAGTACACGCTCACCCTGGGCAACGGGGTTTTAGTACGCATTCAATCGGTGGTTACGGGGCGACGACCCTGTTGGCGCATGGCTTCCACGTCGGCGTTGGAGACAACAAAATCGTCGATAAACCGGTACAAATGGCCCGTGCTGAGCGTAGGACGCGGAATGGCCTTGCCGTAAAAAAAATGCCGCACCACCATGTCCGCATCGTTGTAGCCGAAATGGGTGCGGGAAAGTGTCGTGCTGGAAAAACGGGGATTGATTTCAAAAACGATGGGTCCGCGCTCGGTCAGGCGAAACTGGACGTTGATCGGCCCCCGGCAAGGAAACGCCCCGACGAGTCGTTCGCAGAAAATATTCAACTCACCGAAGGGCAACGTCTCGGCTTTCGCCGTCATGCCCAGCCCCAGTTCCCGGCGCATCACGATGCTGGCACAAACGGTACCGGTCGAATCGGCGAAGACTCCGGCGGTATATTCCTGATCGTCGGGACGGAGGTATTCCTGCAAATCCGGGTTTTTAATCCGTTTCAATTGAAACTCCAAATCATCCGCCGAACGCACCACGGCCACCCCCTGCGAGCCACTGCCGAACCGATCTTTGAGAACCAGGGGAAATCCGTGTTTTTCGATAAAAATCGCTATTGCCTCCGCATCGACGGGAAGAATGCTATCGGGGAAATCAAACCCGGCCTCGGCCAGCATCCGGGTTAGCTCAAACTTATCGCCCATCCGCTGCAAGGCCTCGAAGTCCGAGGCGATCAGCAAGGCACCGGTTTGTCCTTCAAAGCGCGTTCGGTGCTGGGCGAGTACCCGCGTCTCCAGTTCCCCTCCGGCAATGACCAGATTGACCCGTTCCCGCTGACAAATTTCGATCATCCGCTCCAGGTAGTTTGGCTGCGCAACGCCCGGCACCACGTAAGCAGCGTCCGCCTGGTACAAGCCAATGGCGTTGTGGCCGTAATCGCAGGCGATGATGCGTTTGGGGAACGTACACTTCAAAAGTGCCCGGTAAATGAACTGGGTCAGGTTGCCCCCGGCCCCGGTCAGTAAAATGGTGACGGGCTGGTTATTTTCAGACATTTCGATTCTTTAAATAATCCCGCAAATGCCCGACGACGTGGCCTAACTCACTCGGTTGGTGTGCGTCGGAACCAATGGAAATCAGGCAGTTGATCTCCAGACAGGTTTCTACGATACTTGAAAAAACGTGTCGGTACCGGTAGGCCGAATTCAGCTCGATGATCCGCCCCTGCCGGGCCGCCAGGACGACCAACTCGCGGAGTTTGTCCGCATCGTATGGCCCGTAAAAGTTGGAAAATACGCCCACCGGGTGCCCCCACACATCCACCCGTGGATTTTGAATGAGTGCTTTCGACAGGGTATAATCCAGTTTTAACGCGATGTCGCGGTCGAGACTTTTGTTTTTTAGATAACCATGATTTCCGTCCGGGTAACTATGCAAGACCCCAACGATGAAATCGACCAGTGCCGCCCGTTCAGGACTAATATCCAGTGTACCATCGGTGTGGGCCAATTTCACTTCGGCGGCCACGTACACCCGCATGGGGTGGGCCAATTCCTGTAAACGAGCTTTGCTTTGCGCATACAATTCAAAGTCGTAGGAAGTCTGGTCGGAGGCGTGTTCGGTAAAGGCAACTGCTTCCAGACCCAGTTTTTTCCCCTGCAACACGTACGCTTCCAGCGTTCCCTGCCCATCGGTCATGGCGGTGTGCAGCCCGTGGGCGTCGATCATCGGCACCCCTGTTTCGAGGAGTTGCCGGGCGGGAAAAAAGGGGCCTTTTAACGTTGACAAAGTTGTGCTACGCCTTCTTCGATAGAAACCCGAGGGCTGATTCCCAGCCGGTGAAGGACTTTTTCGTTTGAAAAAACCTGATTTGCTACTCCTGAACCATCGTCACTGACCTCGATCGGACTCTGATTGCCGGTTAAATCCCGAACGATTTCGGCGAGTTTCCTGACGGTTACGCCCCGCCCCGACGAGAC
>JAJAZB010000178.1 GCA_026785975.1 Cytophagaceae bacterium
CGCAATCTAACCAGTGTATAACCTCGTGAACCAATACATTTAAACCCTACGCTATGGAGCAAATTAGCGCTTCACTGCTGCGCCGCGCTGCCCGTTGCGCGTACACGCCAGATTTTCCCGCCCGAATCATCCGTAACGAGCATGGACCCGTCAGC
This sequence comes from Cytophagaceae bacterium, assembly GCA_026785975.1. Classification (GTDB taxonomy): domain Bacteria; phylum Bacteroidota; class Bacteroidia; order Cytophagales; family Spirosomataceae; genus JAJAZB01. The sequence continues at coordinate 156 of JAJAZB010000178.1, forward strand.
TACCCGAAAAATGCCCACGGGTCGGCCATAAACTTCGCGGGAGTCGGTATTGGCGACAAAACCCGTCAGAAAATCTTCGGGCTTCCCGGCTGGCTTCCCGTCTTTGAACGGAACAAAAACGACTTTGTAGCCCGAGAGCGTAGAGCGGTTCCAGGAGCCATGCTGACCAACAAAAGCACCATTGCGGTACTTTTCAGGAAATGCTCTATCCGTGTAAAATGCCAATCCGAGCGAAGCCGTATGCGCCCCCAACGGTACGTCGGGCGCCATGGTTTTCTGGACTAAGTCGGGGCGTTCGCCCTCGCGGCGGGGGTCTTCGTTGGGGCCGTAGTAAGCGTAAGGCCAGCCGTAAAATGCCCCTTCCTTCACGCCGGTGATATAATCGGGCACGAGATCGTCGCCCAATTCGTCGCGTTCATTGACCGCCACCCAAAGCGTTGGTTTGCTATTGCCCATTGTGCCAGGTGCCCAATCCATGCCAACAGGATTGCGCAGGCCACTGGCAAAAATACGTTCGCCCGAACCGTCCGGGTTGATTTCCAGAATGTTCGCCCGGCGTACTTCGTATTCCATGCCGTTTTCACCCACGTTGCTACCCGACCCAACGGATACATAAATTTTGGAACCGTCCGCATTGGCCAACAGATTGCGGGTCCAGTGGTTGTTGTACCCTCCGGCGGGTAGCTCCAGAATTTTCTTGCCCGTTGCGGTAATTTTCGTTTGTCCGTTTTGGTACGGAAACGTCATCACGCCATCGGTGTTGGCTACGTAAAACGTGTTGCCAACCACGAGCATTCCAAACGGCTGATTAAGATCTTGTAAAAATACCTCGCGCACGTCCGGTTTGCCGTCGCCGTTGCTATCCCGCAGCAGCGTGATGCGGTTGGCACTTTCGCCCTCGGCACCCGATTTGGCCTGACCCGTGACTTTAGCCGCTATTTTTTTAACGCCTTTCTTTTCGGTTTGCGACTCGGCGACCAGTACATCTCCGTTGGCAAGCACGTAAACCCACCGTGGATTGCGGAGGTCACCGGCAAATTCACTGACTTCAAAACCAGCGGGCGCGGTGGGCATTTTACCAGATGGCCAGCCGATCACGTTGCTAAAATTCTTTGCGGATTCGGTGGCAAAAGGAGCCGGGAGCGTCAGCGTGTCGTTCGTTACGGCAACGCTGGTTTCGCTGCCCGTTTGGGCAGGTTTGGGCTGGCAGGCGGTGAGTAGTGTAAACAAAGCAAAGCTACCGACCGACCACCCGAATTGAGTAGGTTTCATAACTTGAAAGAAAATGTTTAGCGTTGAAAAAGAGTTGTATTCGAAAAGCTACAAGCGCCGTCCTTCCATGGCTGCCCGTCCCGACAGGGAGTTGGGGGCGTCGAGGTGCGCGCCCGGATCGACGCCCACTCCGAGACGATTGACTAACTCGCCGCCCAGCCAACCCGTAAAACCCGCCAGAGCAAAACCCGCAAAAGAAGCCACCAGAGCGAGGGTAGGCGGGTTTTCAATTTCATCCCAGCGAAACAAGACGCTGACGATAAACAACAGCAAGACGAGCACATTGCCCAGTCCGTGAATCATGCCGACTCGCTTGGCCCGGGTGTTTTTGGGAATGGCCACCCAATCAATTGTGCCGAAGGGCGCGGCGATAAATCCCCCTGCGATGCCCGCTACCTGCATCCAGAAGGCCACGACCGCCATCGTGGGGTTGTCGTTGAGCAAATAAACGACATCGAAAATAACCGACGTAGCCAACAGACCAAGCGGAAACACAATCAGAATAGTGTGGGCGGGATGCCCCAGAAGTTTGGCGTGGCTTTCCATTGGTAATCAGGTGTTGATGATTTGGAAAGTTGCACCGAAAAAACTGTGCCGCAAAAAATCACCCAAACTTAGGATGACAGGAGGCTGCGTATGGCTTTTCAAAAGAAAATCAACCTTCCGCCAGCGTTTTCATTCGGGCAAAAGCCATTCGATCCTTGTCGGGCCTTACCAGGAAAGTTCAGGGCCTGGTCTTTTACATCGTATTTGTAAAACTGTTATCTTTGTGTGCTTAGCAAAGCAACGATGCGCTGGAACGCTCGAGCTAAAATAAACTATCGGCACGCTTTGTCGGGATAAAATACATTGATCGTTAACCAATTGTATTCACCATTATCTCTCTTCATCATGGTCGCACGCCTATTTTACCTATCGCTTTTCGTACTGCCTCTGCTCGGCTTTGGGCAGAGCAACAACCCGAACCGTGAATCTGATTTATTCACCAACACGGATCAGAGCACCTTTGTGCAGCAACTCAGCCTCCGGGAGGCTTATTTGGTGCAGAACACCACGGCCGAGGCTTCTTTAATTCAGGGCGGAACGGGCAATCAGGTATTGTACAATAACTTTGGGCAAGGAAATACAACGACGTTTGTCCAGGTGGGTAACAACAACGTACTGGAATTGGAAATTCTGGGCAACGAAAACACCGTGAACCTGGGCCAACTCGGCGATAACAACGAGTTACGCATCACCAATGCGCAGGACATTGGCGTGACACTCGAAGTGATTCAGAATGGCAACAACAATGCACTGGTTCAGGAGGGCCTCAGCACAACCGGCGTTAATATGCGCATTGAACAGAGTGGTGGGATTCAAATGAGGTTGACTAACCCCTAACTGGACATGGGCTACCGGATTATCGCTATTTTAGTACTACTCCTCTCTTCCTTTTCCCTGGCGTACAGTCAGGACGATCCTGAAAGTAGTGGATTGGAACTGAATGGAATGCTGATCGAGGGACTTTTTGATGAGAACATCACCACGAGCCTGGTTCTCGACAACACCCGAACAAAATTAGGCCGGGATTTTTACGAACTGTTCTACCAGGACTGGTCAGAAACCGCTGCCGATACCAGTCAATTGACCTCGGTGATGCAGGGTCTTAATCCCGACGACTTCATCGTCACCATCGAAGAGCAACCCTCTCCGGTTTCAGGTTCGGTCCTTTCCGTCTTAATTAATGAACAAATCGTGTGGCAACAGTTCATACAGCCCCGGTATGAAGTTGTGGTTGACGCGGCTAACTCAGCTACTGACTTAGTCTCCCAGTATTTTTTAAATTACCAGGAAATCCAACGCCAGCTCGAATCGGACGACATGAAAGGAACGGGTATTTTTTAGGTTTCGCCCGGACGTCGGGCAAAATTAGTTGCGAATACTGATGAATTGCCGTTGTTTTAGTTTCTTTGTATCCCTGTAACCCAATTGTGGTTGACCTCAGCTAGTTTCCCACGTTATGAAAAAGTTTATACTCCTCCTTACCGTTCTGTTCGCTCAGCACGGTGTGGCCCAGGCACAGGCACTTCAGTATCGCCCCCTAAATCCGGCCTTTGGTGGTAACACCTTCAACTATCAATGGTTGCAGGGTTCGGCCCTGGCTCAGGATACCAACAAGGACCCCAACGCCAAATCCACCGCCAGCACCCGACCCGACCCCAACTCCGCCACTGAATTTTCCGCTAACCTTCAACGGCAGTTACTGAGTCGCCTGTCGCGCCAACTCCTCGATCGACAATTTGGCGAGGAAGGCTTACAAGAAGGCACGTTTCAATTTGGCGACTTGCAGGTGGAAGTCACCGAAGGAAGTGACGGGGTCATTATCCGCATTTCGGATGGCAAGGGAGGCGAGTCGACGATTACCGTCCCCTATTTTTAATGGCCCGAGCCGAATGAATTAGTGCTTAGTGCGCTGTGCCTGGTGCATAGGGTTCCTGATTGGGAATCCTTATCAGGATTTTACGAAATAACGAATAGCCTACCAACTTAGTAACGCTACTTACGTGCGCTGATTTGTTTTTTTCTACCTGCTTTCACTGAATTGCATGATCAAACCGATACTCAACCGGTTCTCTACTGGTTTTTCAGCCATTCCCGTTTTGCTTTTTCTCAGCGGCTGTAGTGCGTATTTTCATCAGCCTGTTCGCCGCGCTCCCGCTCGGTTGGGCGAAGAAACTGCCATTACGGCCGAGTTACGAAAGTTGCCCCTGCCCAAAGAAAAAGTGTTTGCTGCGGTGTATAAATTCCGGGATCAGACGGGTCAATACAAACCTTCGGACGCCGGTTTCAACTATTCGACGGCCATCACTCAGGGTTCAACCAATATTCTGCTCAAGGCCCTGGAAGAAAGTGGTTGGTTCACCCCAATTGAACGCGAGAACGTCAGTAACCTGCTCCAGGAGCGGAGGATCATCAAGTCCAGCATTACGCAAAACAAGTCCGACGAAAACCTGCCCGCTCTGCTGTTTGCCGGGATCATTCTGGAGGGCGGTATTGTTTCGTACGATGCGAACATCATCACGGGTGGCGCGGGACTGCGGTACTTTGGTGCCGGAGCCAGTGCGCAATATCGTCAGGACCGGGTGTCCATCTATTTGCGGGCCGTTGCGACCAAAACGGGTCGGATTTTAAAAACCGTCTACACGTCCAAAACGATCCTGTCCCAGTCCGTGGATGTGGCGTTGTTCCGTTTCGTGCGATTTAAAAAGCTACTTGAAGCGGAAACGGGCTTCACCACGACCGAACCGGCCCAAATGGCGGTCACGGAGGCCATTGAAAAAGCAGTCTACGCGATGGTAGTGGAGGGAATCCGGGACGGACTCTGGAGTGCCGATGACCAAAAGCAAGCCGAAGTAAAGGCCACACTGGACGCCTACGAGAAGGAAAGAACGGAAATGAGTCAGACGGACGTATATGGTGCCCGCAATACGATGAAGGCTTCCCGGGTGACGATTCAGCCCTACTTCGCCGCCTGGCGTTATCACGGCGACTTTGCCAGTCCCGCTTTTACCATGGGCTACGGCGGTACACTCGATTTTTTTATCACGCCGCACTGGGCCTTACAGCTCAACGCCGGTATGGGTACGCTGGCCACCAAGCAAAGATTTTCACTGAATGTTGCCAGCGTAGAAGCCAACATTTTGTTTCGTGGAATGCCCTTTCAGCGAATTTCACCCTTGCTTTACACCGGAGCCGGGGTGATCGGTCCGCGATTGGGTAATCGCATCGAACTGCCGGAAAACCGAACCCTTCAACTTAATCTCGGCGCGGGCATTGACTACAAACTGAATAATTTTCTCGGCATCCGGGCCTGTGCGGAATACCATAATATACTTTCCGACCAGCTCGACGGGCGGAAAGCTGGACAGTTCAATGATTATTACCTGCGCGGCACCGTCGGGTTAACGTTCAATTTAGGCCGGTCTTCCCGTTAATTCTACTGATAAACCACGACACGGGTTGATCCGGCCCCAATCGTAAAGCCAACTTTTTCTGTTAAGAAACTTTTGAAAATGATACTTCATCCGACGTACAAATCAATAACCCGATACTTCTTCTTCGCGCTGATGGTTGCGTTTTTGGGCGGGTTACAAGCCTGTAATGAAGACCTTTTTGTTGAACCCATCGTGTACGGAACCGTCCGTGGGCAGGTTTTTTACAACACGTCGCGCTTACCGGTTGCTAAAGCGCTCGTTCGCCTAAGCCCGACGAGTCGTAGCGTTGAAACCGACTCCCTGGGTAATTTCCGGTTTGATAGTCTGGATGCGGGGAGTTATTCGGTTATAGTTACCGCACCAGGATCGGGCTATGCTACCCAAACGGCCACCGTTCAAATAACCGACGAGCGCATCCAGGTAATGAGTATCTACCTTCGGGATGACCGGGGTTCCAACAAGGCTCCCAACCCGCCAACGAAACCTTCTCCGGCATCCGGTGCGATCAATGTGCCCACCACCGTCGTGTTGCGGTGGGACGCCACGGATCCCGACCGTCGGGACTCGTTGAGTTATGACGTACAGTTTTTCCGCGAGGGAGACATTAGCCCGACCACCATCGGACTAAACCTGAGGCGCGATACCCTGGTGGTGCCCAATTTACAGTACAACACCACCTACTACTGGCAGGTTATCGTTAAGGATGGCCTGACGTCGACCAAGGGGGATGTGTGGTCGTTTAGAACGGTGACCTTTCCCGACTTTTCGTACGTGTTTGCCCGGCGGACGGACGGACGTCTGCAACTATTTGCGTCGAACGCGACTTCAGAAACTCAACAACTCACCCAAACCGGCAGCAACTGGCGACCCATCGTTAGCCCGAACCGGGAACAGATTGCGTTTATTTCGAACGCCGAAACCGAGACGCACCTCTACGTGATGAACCGCGATGGGAGCCGGATGCGCCGGGTGACCAACGTGCCGGTGGCGGGTATTTCCCCGACCGATCTTTCATTTTGCTGGTCGCCGGATGGCACTCAGTTACTCTACCCCAGCAATGATAGGTTGTACGCCGTCCGTACCGACGGAACCGGCCTGCGCCTGGTGGGTCAGGCCCCGGCCGGTCGCTTCTTCGCCGGGTGCGACTGGACCGCGCAGGGCAATCGCATCGTGGCCCGTACCACCGGTGCCAACGTGTACGACAACGAATTGGTGTTGCTCGCGCCCGATGGCACCAATCCTACGGTCAGTACATCGCTCTTCAAAAAACCAGGTCGGATGAGCAATCCGGTCTTTTCGGTGGACGGGAAGCAGGTTTTGTTTTCGCTTGATTTGAGCGATTTTCAGAATGAACAGGGTCGTCAACTCAACGCGCATTTACAACTGCTAACCATCGCCACGGGGGCGGTCGTCGATCTTTCCACGACCAAGCGCGACGGAACCAATGATTTAGAACCCCGCTTCTCGCCCAACGGGGCCAGCGTTATTTTCACCAATGCCGACAACACCGTTGTTGTCACCGGCATCGGACAACGGGATATTTACACGCAATCGCTGACTGGATCAGGTTCTGGCAGTAACAATTTTGACCGCAAAATCCTCATCGCGCAAGGCGAAATGCCCGCCTGGCGGTAGAATTGAATTTGTTTTCAAGAAAAAGGCCCGTCCCGAGTACTCGGGACGGGCCTTTTTAGTTAAGCTGCGTCAACTTTGTCAAAGTTCTAAACCTTGACAAAGTTTCGGAGACTCAAGTTGTGGGGTATCGGCAAAAACCCACAACTTGAGTTAATTATTCTGATTCACCCGCCCGGCTTCGCTTTCGAGGCCGGTACTGCGGCGGCGGGCAGCCTGTACTTTGGTGTTGCCAAAGCGGTAAGAGAAAGTCAGGTTGGCTACGCGGTTTTCCCAACGGCTTTTTATGAACACGTCCAGATTCTGGTAGCGAACGCTGCCCCGGAAGTACTGGGTCCAGAAAATATCCCGCACGTTCAGGCGGATGCTGGCTTTCTTGTTCCAGAGTTGCCGTTGCACCCCCGCCGAGATTTGTCCCATGGGCTTACCCACCAGAATGCCTTCCAGAAATCCATTGGTGTAGAAACCACCGAGTTCGGCTGACCAGTTTTTGCTGAATGTAAACTGGTTTTGGAGGTTCCCCTGGACGCTCACGAAGCTCTGATCCAGGTCGGCGCCCAGGAGTTGACCCACGTACCGGTTGCGCGACAGGTTCAGGTACGGGGTGGCGGTCCACCACTTGGTCACCGGGAACGAAGCCGATACGGCCAACCCCATGTTTTGCCGATACCCAATGTTGTCGCGGGTTTGGAACGTCACGCGTTGCAGGTCGTTCTGTCGGAGTACGTCAGTCATGATATCGTTGGTACGGCTAAAGTTGAGCGTCGTGGTCAGGAAGCCGCCGAAGGTGTGCGTTCCCTCAAAAGCGTGGGTAAACTGGGGTTTGAGGTACGGGTTGCCTTGCCCGTAGGTATACGGATCCAGAAAGTATTGGAACGGGTTGAGTGAGCCGTAGTCGGGGCGGTCGATGCGGTAGCTGTACGAGAAACCCAGGCTGTTTTTCTTGTTTAATTCGTGGCGAACAAACATGCTCGGAAACAGATTGAGGTAGTTGCGGGTAAAAACCGAGTCGGTCGTAATCTGGTGACCGCGTGCCGTCGTATGCTCCAGCCGCAGGCCCAATTGTACGCCCGTTTTCTTGAACTGCCTGCTGTAATTGATGTACGCGGCGTTGATGTTTTCCCGGTACACAAACTGATTGGTGCGGCTCCGGTCGAGGCTATCCGGACTTGGCGCATCGGATTGCAAGCGGATGAAGAATTTCATGTCGTTGTCGGTCGTCACAAAACTGGTTTTCAGACCAGCCTCGAATTTGGCCGTTTTGCTGAACGGATGCACATAATCCAGTTTAGCCGAATAAATATCCACCTTGCCCGCCTGAAAACCCATGTCGGTACGCAGTGCCGTGAGGGGATTGCCCAGTGCGTCGAGGTTACGGATGTCAAACGTCTGGTCGTTGTTGTTGTTGTAAAACGCGTAGTCGAGGTCGGCGGTCAGTTCGCGGGGTTGGCCGCTGCTACCGAGGGTATCGAACGTATGCTTAAAGTTGACGTTGGAAGCCAGGTTATTCCAGGGCTGACTGGTCACGGAATTGGTGAGGGTTTGCTTGTCGGGCAGGGTCATGCCTTTATAAATATCCGTCACGTTGCTGGTCGTTTGTCCCCAGCGACCCGCCGAACCGTTGAGCAGTACCCCAATCGTCGTGTTTTTGCTGACAAAATAATCGGCTCCGGCTTTGATGCTCTGGTTGTGGCTCCGCTGAAAGTTCTCGGCGGTCTGGTCAAAATAGGCCGATACCTGATCGCCTTCCCGGAAAACGCGGGTGATGTTTTGTTCCCGCCAACTCAGGCGGCGGTTGGCGCTGTACGTACCGAAAAGATTCCATTTGTTTTGCCGGTAATTAAGGTTTAGCGAGCCGTTTTGCTTTCCGTACATCCCGTAGCCGTAACCTAGGGTCACTGACCCGTTGAGGCCCATGTTCTGGGCTTTTTTCAACCGAATGTTGATGATTCCCGCGTTACCAGCCGCGTCGTATTTGGCGGGCGGGTTGGTCATGATTTCGATGGTCGCCAGTTGGCTGGCCTGCATATTGCGCAGCAAATTGGCCAAATCCTGGTTCGACAGGTAGGTCGGCTTGCCGTCGATCATCACCCGCACGTCGGCTTTACCCTTCAGACTAATGTTGCCGTCGCGGTCGACGGTGACGCCCGGCGACCGTTCCAGGACTTCGAGCGCGGAGTTGCCCGCTGCAACCACACTGTTTTCAACGTTGACCACCGTTTTATCAATTTGCTGTTCGATAAACGGCTTTTGCGCAACCACGTTTACTTCGTTCAGTTGATTGCTCAGTTCCGGAAGATGAAATTCAGGCAAAGCGAGCGTTTGACCGGCGTTTAATTTAAAAACCTGAGAGTACGTTTTCTGAAAACCCACCTGCGAGGCCGCGACCAGGTAACTTCCTTCCACGACGTTTTCAAGTTTAAAAAGCCCACCGGCGTCGGCCACGGTTCCTTTTATCAGCGTAGAATCAGTTGATTTCAACAGCATGATGGTCGCAAATTCAACGGCGTTGCGGTTGGCGTCGGTGATGGTTCCGCGAATCGTCCCCCGGTCAGCAATAGCCCCGACGGGGTTTTGGGCGGGGGCAAAAGCGCTACTTAGCAGCAACAGCGCGGAGGCAAACAGGTAGTTGGCTCGTTTTATGGAATGGGTAAACATGATGGCAGGGGTCGACGAATTGTTTTAGTACTGATTGGTTGACACAAAATTGTGAACGTACCCAGTACTATGCAATGCCAAGTTCTTTGGAAGACCTATTTGCGGGATAAATGGTGAAACTGCCTGGATGAATGTCTCTTCAAGGATCGGGCACTGGCAGCTGAAGAAGAATGAACAAATAAGAATTAACAATGAAGAATTAACGCCCATTATTGATTGTTGATTGTTCTTAAGCTGCCCCAGACAGAGCGCGCCAGGGCCAGTACCCG
>JAJAZB010000179.1 GCA_026785975.1 Cytophagaceae bacterium
GAGCCTCACCCCCGGCCCCTCTCCGGTGGAGAGGGGGGCAAATCCGGGCTTCTGAGTCACCCCTTTCCACCGGAGAGAGGCCGGGGGTGAGGCCGCGCAGGTTCTGTCATTAACAAACTAAAAATGTCTCCACAAAATACCCGTCCCCGCGTCCGGTTTGCACCCAGTCCTACGGGGCCATTGCACATTGGCGGCGTTCGGACGGCCCTGTACAATTACCTGTTTGCGCGTCAAACCGGCGGCACGATGATTCTGCGGATCGAAGACACTGACCAGACTCGCTTCGTGCCCGGCGCTGAAGCGTACATTCTTGAAGCCCTGAAGTGGGTTGGAATTGAACTCGATGAAGGCCAGGGCGTTGGGGGGCCGCATGAACCCTACCGCCAGTCCGAGCGGAAGGCCATGTACAGCCAGTACGCCGAGCAACTGGTTACGGCGGGCAAAGCCTACTACGCCTTCGACACGTCGGAGCAACTCGACGCCATGCGCCAGCAGTTGGAAGGGCAAGGAACGGCATTTCAGTACAACGCCATCACCCGGCTGAAACTCAACAATTCGCTCACGTTGCCCCAGGAAGGCGTAACGGCCAAAATCGCGGCGGGTGAGCCTTACGTGATTCGGCTGAAGGTACCGGCCAAGGAGGAAATTCGCCTCAACGACCTCATCCGGGGTTGGGTACACGTGCATAGTTCACAAATAGACGACAAAGTGTTGATGAAGTCCGACGGGATGCCGACCTACCACCTGGCCAACGTCGTTGACGATCACCTGATGGGCATCACGCACGTAATTAGCGGCGAAGAATGGCTACCCTCGGCCCCCTTGCACGTGTTGCTGTACCGGTATTTGGGTTGGGAAAGTACGATGCCGCGTTTTGCCCACCTGCCCCTGCTGCTCAAGCCCGATGGCAACGGCAAACTCTCCAAGCGCGACGCCGATCTGGGCGGTTTTCCGGTTTTCCCCTTGCAATGGACCGATCCCGAAACCGGAACCGTGGCGCGGGGCTTTCGCGAAGAAGGCTACCTGTCCGATGCCACGGTTAATTTTCTGGCGTTCCTGGGTTGGAATCCCGGTACCGAGCAGGAACTGTTTTCGATGGATGAACTCATTCAATCGTTCAGCTTCGAACGAATCAGTAAATCGGGGGCGAAATTCGACATCCAAAAAGCCCAGTGGTTCAACCAACAGTACCTACGTCAGCAGTCGGACGAAGCCCTGGCCGCCTACCTCTTGCCCGCGCTGGAAGCCAAAGGCATTGGCGTCACGCCACAAAAAGCCGTGGGAATCGCCCGGCTGATGAAAGACCGCGTCACCTTTCCGCAGGAGATGCTGACGGGCACAGAATTTTTGTTTGTACCCCCCGCCGGGTACGATCCCGCCGTGATTCCCTCGAAGTGGACGCCCGAAATAGCCTTGGTTTTGGCCGCTTACAAAGACGAATTACCGTCGGTGGAGAACCTCAACGCGGATACCGCCAAAGCCTTGTTACATTCGATTACCGAACGGCAGGGCGTGAAGATGGGCAAAGTGATGCAACCCCTGCGCGTAGTGCTGACGGGCGGCACCACCGGGCCGGATCTGATGCTTTCGATGGAATTGATGGGAAAAGAAGAAGTGATAGGCCGGTTGGAATTAGCACTCAACCGGCTGTCTTAGGAGACTTTTTGTAAAATTAGGGGTTGGCTGCGTAACCGCGCGGTTACGCAAATGACACATTTCAAATAGCTTTTAAAGGTTCAGACGAACAAACCAATGGCTAAAAAACCAAATAAACTGAAAGACAAAAAAGAAGAAAAACCCCGCGTCCATAAAGATTTGCAGGGTTTTGATATCGAAATCAATTCCTTCGGCGAAATCCGAACGAGCTTCGATATTGACAAAATCAACGCGTTTCTCAACAAAAACGTGGATGACAAAAAACTTCGCGACCGCGACGACATCGACGAGTTGAAGAATAGAAAACCGGACGAAGAAAGTTTAATTTGAAAATGTGCGAATTTGTGAATGTGCGAATGTGAAAATTTCTAATTTCGTCAATTCGCAAATTCGCGCATTTACCATTCGCACATTTTCAAATTCACACATTCACACATTTTCAAATTAAAAAATGCCCTCCTCCCACGAAATCGACTACAAAATTATCGGCGAAGACATTCAGATTGTCGAAGTTGAACTGGACCCCAACGAAACCGTCATCGCCGAAGCCGGAGCCATGCTGTACATGGAAGACGGGATTCAGTTTGAAACCAAAATGGGCGACGGCTCCAACCCCACGGAAGGGTTTTTGGGTAAACTTTTGCAGGCCGGTACCCGCGTACTGACGGGCGAATCTATTTTCATGACCCACTTCACCAACCGGGGCGCGGGCAAGCGTAAAGTGGCTTTTTCGGCTCCCTACCCCGGCACCATTATTCCCGTTAACCTCGCTCAGGTGGCGGGCAACACGATGATCGTGCAGAAAGACGGCTTCCTGTGCGCCGCGATGGGCACCAAAATCAGCATTCAATTTAATCAGAAGCTGGGCAGTGGATTTTTTGGCGGTGAAGGGTTTATCCTCGAAAAAATTCAGGGCGATGGGATGCTGTTCGTCCACGCGGGCGGCGTTATCATCGAGAAAAACCTCAACAACGAAACCCTCCGCGTCGATACGGGTTGTATCGTGGCGTTTGAACCCCAGATTGGCTACGACATCCAGCGCTCGGGCAGCCTGAAAAGTATGGTGTTTGGCGGCGAAGGTATCTTTCTGGCTACGCTGCACGGCACGGGGCGCGTCTGGATTCAATCCATGCCGATCAGCAAACTGGTGCAGGAACTGAGTCCGTACTTCGGCGGCAATTCCCGCAAAGAAGGCGGTTCGGTGCTGGGCGGTTTGGGCCGGGTGTTTGAGGATTAAACCTGAATAATGCTGAATGCTGAATTGAAAGGCTTCTCTGCCCTGACGCGAAAACAGTTTTGGGTGGATAAATTGCTCCATAGCGTAGGGTTTAAACTCTACGCTTACCTGGTTATCCTCGGCTTCCTCCAGAGTTGCGGGGGCGCTTCCAGCGACGATTATACGCCCAAACCCAAAGGCTACAACCGCATCGACTTGCCAGCAGTGGCCTACCAGCCACTTACCGAAAAACACCCGTATTTTTTTGAATATTCCAAAAGTGCCATCATTCAGCCCGATACCTTCCGCAACGCCGAGCCACACTGGATTTTTGTGAACTACCCAAAGTTGGGTGCGTCGGTTCAACTGACGTACAAACCCGTACTCAACGACCGCCAGCGATTGGCTAATATGATTGCGGATGCCTACAAACTGTCCTCAAAACACCAGATTAAAGCGTATTCCATTCAGGATGCGGTGCTGAGAATGAAGAGCGGCAAAACCGCTACGATCATGGAACTGGAGGGCGAAGTGCCCAGTCAACTCCAGTTTTACACCACCGACAGTACCCGGCACTTCTTGCGGGGCGCGCTTTATTTCCGCACCGCCACAGCCAACGACTCGCTGGCCCCCGTGATCGATTACGTCAAAAAAGACATCCTGCATCTGCTCAACACGCTCGAATGGCGGAACTGACCGGGCCGCGTAGACCGGGCCGCGTAGACCGGGCCGCGTAGGTCCGGGCCACGCAAGTCGAGAGAATGTTTAGCAACTTTTAAAAAATTACTAAATCTTGCAACGGCCCAACGGGTGCTTAGTTTTGCAACTGTATTCTTCAACCCGCTTGCATGATCAAACCGCTACAAATCCCTCGTTCCCGGTTGTCGTTACCCGTTTTTAGCCTGTTGTTTCTGTTCTTCTTGTCCGGGTTTGCGGCTTTGTTGTACCAGGTTATCTGGCAGCGGCTACTGGTTTTTTACACGGGTTCGGATACCGTCAGCATCAGCCTGATTGTGACGGCATTCATGACGGGCCTGGGCCTGGGCTACCTGGTGGGTGGGCGTTTGGCCGACCGCTCAACGGCGGCGGTTAATCTGCGGTACTTCGTCGGGGCCGAATTGGGAATCATGGTGTTTGCCGCCTTCAGCAAATTCATCCTCTACGACGTTTTATACGCGTCGGCTCCCTCGTTCGGCGGCGAACCGGTGATACTTTACGGAATTGTTTTCGGTGTATTGTTGGTGCCGACGTTTCTGATGGGAGTATCCCTACCCGTGTTGTCGCGGGCGTTTCGCTTCGGTCAAATCGGCGAGCAGGCCCGCTACATCAGCCTGCTTTACTTTGTCAACACGCTTGGCGCGTCGGTCGGGGCCTTGCTGACGGGCTTCTTTTTGGTGCGTCGGCTGGGTTACGACAACGCCATCTGGGTTGGGGCGGCCTGCAACGGCATTTGCGCGGTGGCTGCCCTGGGACTGGGGCGTCGCTGGTTGACTTCACCCGCCGAAACGATCAAAACCGGGGTCGTTGATCCCGGTCCGTTGCGGTTCACCCCGGCCCTGACGACCTGGTCGGTGCAGTACGCCTTGTCGGGCTTTGCCGCCCTGTCGCTGGAACTGATCTGGTTCCGAATTCTTGAAACGCTGATTAAATCGGTCTCCCTGACGTTTGCGGTATTGTTGGCCATTTACTTAGGGTCGATGGCAGTCGGAACAGTTTTCGGCACGTATCTCTGTCGCCCGGCTGCCCGGCGAACGGTGGCCTGGCGCGAACGGGCCTTTCTGGTGGCGCAAACCGCCCTGTACGGTTACACCGCGCTGTCGTTCGCTTTATTCGTCAACGCCATCGGGCGGGTTTCGTGGCTGCGGTTCCTGTGGGACTATTTCGGTAGCTACGAACCCGTTCTGACTCCGGGTTTCGCGGTGTTTATCTACGGCGCGGTGCCGCTGTTCCTGCTCTTCGTGCCCACGTTTCTGATGGGCCTTAGTTTTTCGCTGTCGCAGTCGATCGTTCAGGATAATTACGACGAAGTGGGCCGCAAGGTCGGCTGGTTGCAGTTCGTCAACATTGCTGGCTCGGCGCTGGGGGCCTGGATCATTACGTGGATTGGATTTCCCCTCTTCGGCACGGCCACGTTGCTCAAGGGAATTGCGGCCCTGAGTCTGGTGTATCTTGGCATCCTGTTCATCCGGCGGCATTGGTCAGTGCTGCCCACGGTGGGCGTGGCGGTCGCGTTGCTGTTGGCGATACTGGTCATTCCGGCCAACGCCCGTTTTTGGCAGTTGCTCAACGGCTTGGAACGGGCGGATACCTTTCTCTTTCACGAAAATGAGTCGGCGCTCTCGGTGATTAAAATGGCTCCTGATCGGAAAAGCGGAATTGTGTTCGTCAACGGACTGGGACAGAGTGGGATGCCCTACCAGCACGACGACGTGCATACGCTGTTGGGCGCTTTGCCGGTCATGATTCACCCCCGGCCCGAACGCGTCGCGGTCATCGGTTTGGGATCGGCGGGAACGGTCAATGGCATCGCCGGGCGGGCCGAAACGCGCCAAATCGATTGCTTCGAGATCGCCAACAATCAGGCGCTGGTACTGGCCAAATACGCGGTTGAGGCCCAGGATACGGCCGTCAGCGCCGTATTGGGCGATCCGCGCCTGCGCCTGTTTTTCCAGGATGGTCGCTACGCCATCCGCAATCGGGCCGTTTTCTACGACATCATCGAAGCCGACGCCCTACGCCCCACGTCGGCGTATTCGGGCAATATTTACTCTCAGGAATATTTTCAACTGATTCGCTCGCGGCTTAAACCCAATGGCCTGGCCGTAACCTGGTGCCCCACGGCGCGGGTGCTGAATACGTTCCGGACGGTGTTCCCCTATGTGGCCTACTGCGAAAAATTGGTCTTGATCGGCAGCAATCAACCCATTCAACTCGACTGGGCGAAAATAAACGAGCGGGCAGCCAGTGCATTCAGTCAGCGGCATTACGGCCGGTCGGGGGTGGATGTTCAGGCTTTATTGAACCGGTACCGACCGAATCTAAGGCTCCTGCCCGCCGGGACCATCGCATCGAACGAGATCAACACCGACTTGTTTCCGAAGGATGAATACAGCCTCTGGGGACCGGAGAAGGTTGTTTACTGATTTTGCTTCATTCATTCAACCCACCCGAATGGCAGAACTAACCTACGGCCCCGCTCAGGGCGACGCCGTTCTGGAGCAAATCCTGACTCTGCAAGCGCAGAATCTTCGCAATACGTTGTCAATCGAGCGGCAGAACGAGCAGGGTTTCCTAACCTTCCGGTACGGCCTCCCCCTGCTCCGCCGCATGAACGACGCACTACCGCACGTGGTGGTGTTTGGGGAGGGACAATTGGCAGGATACGCGCTTTCGACGACGGTTGGCATTTGCCAGGAAAACCCCTTGCTGCGTCCGCTTACC
>JAJAZB010000180.1 GCA_026785975.1 Cytophagaceae bacterium
GGATCATCCGGGCCTACTCAAAATGAAAATGTAATTGGCTTATCACCGTTTAAATTCTTTACGGGCGTGACGTGCGTAAAACCCAAAGGCGCCTTGTACCTCTTTCCAAAAGTAGACTTGAAACGTTTCCGTTTCGCCAACGATGAGCAGTTTGTGTTGGATTTACTGGTGAATGAGCGGGTACTGTTGGTGCCGGGTACGGGCTTTAATTATTTCAAGGATGACCATTTCCGCATCGTATTTCTGCCCACAGTCGAGGAACTGACGCTGGCCATGAACCGAATCAGTCGTTTTCTGGACGCCTCAACGATCCGGGCAAAATCGCTGGAAGAACCGTTGCTTTCGCCAGAAAACAATTGATGTACGCTTCGGTTAAGAATTGGATTTGAATCGTTTAATCAATCCACCCCCAAATATGTCCTCCTCAAGTACGTCCTGGTTGTCAAAAAAGCAAAAACTTTATCTGGTCCTGAGCGGTATTTTCCTGACCAATGCCCTCGTCGCCGAAATTGTTGGAGCCAAAATTTTTGACGTTGCTGAAACCATTGGCCCCACCACCGCTTCGTTGCTAATGCCTTTTGGCGGCACATTCGGCTACGCGCTTTCGGCCGGTGCGCTTCTCTGGCCCACCGTTTTTATTACTTCCGATATCATCAATGAATATTTTGGACGGCCCGGCGTGAAACGTATTTCTTACCTGACCGCCGGTTTCATTGCGTACAGCTTCATTCTCATCTACGTCGCGACCCTCCTGGCTCCGGCCCGTTTCTGGCTCGACGTGAACGCCCAACCCGCCGGATTCGACATTAATTATGCCTTCGGTAAAATCTTCCGGCAGGGCCTGGGTATTATCCTGGGTTCCATCACGGCCTTTTTGGTGGCGCAGTTGCTCGATGCCACGGTGTTTCAGTACCTGCGCCGCCGCACGGGCCGCCGCATGATCTGGTTGCGGGCCACGGGGAGTACGTTGGTTTCGCAGCTCATCGATAGTTTTGTGGTGCTGTTCATTGCCTTCTACGTTTTTGGCAACTGGAATATGCAGCAGGTGCTTACGGTGGGGTTGAACAACTACACGTACAAATTCATCGTCGCCATTCTGCTCACGCCGGTTTTGTACCTGGCGCACTACCTCATCGACCGGTACCTCGGCAAGGAACACGCCGATCAACTAACCGCCGAAGCCGTCCAGGGTATTCCAACGGTCTTGTAACGCGTGTAAAGCGGATTGCCTAATCCGCATTCAAAAACCGTTGGCAGAATGCTCAGAAACTAGCTGAAAATAAGGCTTTTTCTGCTCCGGCATATCCTCTTTCAGGGAGTTGGGGGTTATGCCGGAGCGGTTACGCCAGATAAAATTTTCAGATTCATTTCTAAGCACCTTGCACGATGTACTAATCTGCCCGACGAACCAAATTATCCAACACCACCGCCGTGGCGATTCCGGCGTTGAGCGATTCGCCCCCCCCGAAGCGGGGAATCGTGATTCGATGCGTAATCAACGTCTCAATCCCGGCGCTAATCCCCTGCGATTCGTTGCCGATAACGAGGAAACCCGATGCAGGAAACTGCGTGGTGTGTAGATTTTCGCCGTTGAGAAAGGTGCCAAAAATGGCCCGGTCAGCGTGTTGACGCAGGTAGCTATCGAGGGAACCGTACCAGGCCGATACGCGCGTAAACGATCCCATGCTGGCGGTCAGCACTTTTGGATTGTAAAAATCGGCGGTGGTTTCGGAGCAAATTATCTTGGTCAGGCCGTACCAATCGGCCACGCGCAGAATGGTACCCAGGTTGCCGGGGTCGCGGATGTCGTCGAGCATTAACACCCATTCGTCGGCACGGATAACTAATTCCGCTTGTTTCTTCGTTTTAGCCACGGCAAGACCCGCGTTGTTGCTCGTGAACGTCCCGGCCCGAACCAACTCGTTGGCAGTAGCAAATTCAACCCGAACTTCCGGCCCGACGCGTTGCACGGTGAAGGCCCGTTCGTTTTCTTTGCAGAACGATTCGGTGGCGAATACCTGTTCAACCTCGAAATCGGAGGCCAGTAGTTCGAGAACACTCTTTGCCCCTTCCACGAAAAAAGACGCGTATTCCTGCCGGTATTTTTTTTGCTGAAGCGCCCTCAACCGGGTTTGCCAGGCTTTAGAAATCATTCATTTGTGACGTTCAAAAGAGAAATTTTATGCATCGCGTTGGCGGGTTTGTCGCTGCTCACGGGCTGCGTGCGCAAAGCATCTGTACGCCGCCCGGACGAATTCCTTTTGGTGGATCAATCGGTCAAAGGTAACCAGGAAATCACTTCCGCCGAGTTGCTGAACCTCGTACCCCAACGGCCCAACCGGAAAATCCTCTTCAACAATTTCCTGCCCTACCTGAGCTTGTACCGGTTGGGCCAACAGACCTACCGGAAGGAGAAATTCCAGGATGAACTCCGATCGCTCAGTCAGGATTACCAGCGGCAGAGTTTAGTGCTGGAAAACGACCCGAAAGCGCTGCGTCGTTTACAAAATAACTACGAAAAACGGGCGCGAAAATTGGGCCTGAAAATTGAGCAGGGCAACTGGGTCATGCGGGTGTTGGGCGAACCTCCCTCGTACATCTCCCAGCAGAACGCCGCCGATAATGCCGCCAAAATGCGGGCCTACCTCGCCACCCGGGGCTTTCGCCGGGCCAGTGTCGGTTTCACGTTAGACTCTACCCTCTTCAGCCGCCGGCAAATCAAGGTAAGCTACGGCATCCTGGAAGGGCCACCCTCGACCATGACGCGCATTGGCTACCAGTCGGCGGAAGTCCGGCTTGACAGCCTGATGGAGTCGAACCGGAAGGCATCAAAACTGGCCCCCGGCGACCGTTTCGACAGCAATACCCTCGACGCCGAGCGCAGTCGGCTCGAATCGCTTTTCCGCGACAATGGCTACTACGGTTTCAACCGAAACGACATCAGCATTTTGGGCGTCGACACCTTCAGCATTTCGGGCGGACGCCGGGACACGCTTCGTATCGATCCCATTTTTATCATTGCGCCCCCCAAGCGCGGCGAAACGCACCCCATTTACCGGGTCGACTCGGTGCAGATGGTGGTGGATGCCTCCCCGCTCGGGCTGCCTAATCGGGAACGAACCGACGAAGAGCGCAATGGCGTGAAGTACATTTTTATTGGGCGACCTTACGCCACGCGTCTTCTCGATTCCAAGCTCAGCATCCGCCCCGGCGAGTTGTACAGCCAGCGGCGCATGACCGAAACGCAACGAAGGTTGGGAACCCTCGACCAATTTCGCTTCCCGGATATGCCCTTCGACACCGTTCAACGCCGACTCAATATTTACACCAATCCCTTGGATAAATATCAGTTTTCGGGTGAAGTGGGGTTGAATGTTTTTCAGGGTTTACCCGGCCCCTTCACCAATGCCGCGCTTCGCATTCGTAATATTTTAGGTGGTTTGGAATCCCTGGAATTAGCCGGACGCCTGGGCGTGGAGGGCCAAACGGGCTTCGTCGTCAGCGACCGGCCTTACGCCAGTTTCGAGGCTGGTTTGAACGCCTCGCTCATTTTTCCGCAAATTCTATTTCCGGGCAATTATAATTTTCGCTTCAACAACTCCAACCCCCGCACCCAGGTGGGTGTTGGGTATAATTTTTCAAATCGCCCCGATTATCGCCGCACCAACGCGAAGCTGGCTTTGAGTTATTCCTGGCAGAAAACGGCCAACGAAACGTTCTACCTCTCGCTTTTCGATGCCAACCTCAACAATTCCCGCATCAAAGATCCCGCCTTCGACCGGTACCTGGATAGCCTCGACCAAGCCGGGAATCCACTGAAACGTAGCTTCCAACGCTCGTTCGTATCGAGCGTGAGCGGCTCCTACGTGTATTCCGACAACGTAATCGGGCAAAACCGCCGCGCTAAGTATTTCCGTCTGTTTCTTGAACTGGGCGGCACCACGCTCAATTTCACCCGCAACGATGAGTTTCCCTTGCTGAAAAAACTTTTTGGGGACGAAAACCTCCAGTTTTTCAAATTTTACCGCATCAACCCTGAATTCCGGTACTACCTGCCGGTGGGGTTACGCTCCACCCTGGCCATGCGCGTCAACGCGGGCGTGGCGCTTTCTTACGGCGGCAACGACGCCCTCCCCTACGAAAAGTACTTCTTCGCGGGCGGTTCCAACAGCCTCCGGGCCTGGCGACCACGCCGGGTGGGACCGGGGTCGTCGCCAAACCGACCCGGTGAGGTGGATAAAGTTCCCGAACAACCCGGCAACGCACTCCTCGAACTGAGTGCTGAACTGCGGTTCCCAATCGTGAAACTCGGTGGGCAGATCAACGGAGCGGTTTTCGTGGACGCGGGCAATATATGGACCACCCGCGCCCAGGCAATTGAGCTGATTGGCCGGGCCAATTTCGACTTCAGCCGGTTCTACCGGGAAATTGCCCTGGGCACCGGCTTTGGTGTACGCTGGGACTTTTCATTTTTTATCATCCGCGCCGATTGGGGGGTAAAACTCTACGAACCCGCCCTGCCGGTGGCGCAACGCTGGGTACTCAACAAGGTCTCGTTCAGGGGCGAATACAAACCCAAACTCAATATTGGTATTGGCTATCCGTTTTAGTGCTGCCATTCTGTCACGCTTAGCGGCTAAAAGCGTTATCTTTGCCCTTCCAAAAAGGGATTTCCCTGCATGAAAACGCTCGACATACTCAGCGATATCGATAAAGCCGCTGCCGAACTTCCCCGCCTGCTCGGCGATGAGCCGGACACCACAGGCAAAAAGAAACTGTACATCGAAAGCTACGGCTGCCAGATGAATTTTTCGGATAGCGAAATAGTGGCTTCCATTTTGCGCGAACAAGGATTTGCCACCACGTCGAGCGCCGAAGAAGCCGACGTGGTGCTACTCAATACCTGCGCCATCCGCGACAACGCCGAGCAAAAAGTACGCAATCGTCTGGTCCACCTCGGCGGCTTGAAGCGCCGTCGGCCCGGCGTCGTGGTGGGGGTGCTGGGTTGTATGGCCGAACGCCTGAAAACCAAGTTGTTGGAGGAGGAAATGATCGTTGACCTCGTCGCTGGTCCCGATGCCTACCGCGACTTGCCGCGTTTGGTTGAAGAAGCCGGAACCGGCCAGAAAGCCGTCAACGTGTTCCTTTCCCGCGAAGAAACCTACGCCGACATTGCTCCGGTGCGCCTCAACTCCAACGGCGTGACGGCCTTCATCAGCATCATGCGCGGTTGCGACAATATGTGCAGTTTTTGCGTGGTGCCCTACACCCGTGGCCGTGAGCGCAGCCGCGACCCGCAGAGCATTGTTCGCGAAGCCCAGAATTTGTTCAATCAGGGCTACCGCGAAGTCACCCTGCTGGGGCAAAACGTGGATAGCTACAAATATAGCCCCCAAACCCCCGAAGGGGAGGCCCCGCGCGGCGTACCGTCCAAACCCCCGAAGGGGGCTTTTCGTGGCGACGATGTAGCACCCCCTTCGGGGCGGTCCGACGGGTCGGCGGGGGGGGCTTCGGTCAATTTTGCTGAATTGCTCGAACGGGTGGCCCGCGTTAGCCCCGATATGCGGGTGCGGTTTAGCACCTCGCACCCCAAGGACATCACCGACGAGGTGTTGCACACGATGAAACGTTACGACAACATTTGCAACTACATTCACCTACCCGCCCAAAGCGGGAATTCCCGGATTCTGGCCTTGATGAACCGTACCTACGACCGCGACTGGTACCTGGGCAAAATTGATCGGATTCGCGCTATTCTGGGCGAAGATTGCGGCATTTCCACGGACATCATCACGGGCTTTTGTTCCGAAACGGAAGACGAACACCGCGACACCCTTTCGCTGCTGGAAGCCGTTCGGTACGACTACGGGTACTCGTTTGCCTACTCCGAACGCCCCGGCACGCCCGCCGCCAAAAAACTGGTGGACGACGTACCCGAAGATGTGAAAAAGCGTCGCCTCAGCGAGGTGATCGCGTTGCAGCAACGCCACTCGCTGGAGCGTAATCAACGGTCGATTGGACAGGTACACCGGGTATTGGTCGAGGGTTTTTCAAAACGCTCCGACGAGCAATTGCAAGGCCGAAACGACCAGAACAAAGTCGTTGTTTTTCCAAAAAATAAGTTTCAAAAAGGCCAGTACGTCGATGTACTCATCACCGACTGCACCGCCGCAACGCTGCTTGGCAAACCCTTAACCTTTAATGAACAATGAACTATTGACAATGAACAATGGAATACATTGACCCCGAGGACTCGGGGCCGCGCGGCTGTATTTTTCCATTGTTCATTGTCAATTGTTCATTGTTCATTAAAAAGGTCACTGTCTCAAGTCTAATTTATGACCCCTCAGGAATTACAGTCGATAAAGGCTCGTTTTGGTATTATTGGCAATTCGCCGCCGCTCAATTATGCCATTCAGGTAGCCGCGCAGGTAGCTCCCACCGAACTGACGGTGTTGATTACGGGTGAAAGTGGCAGTGGCAAGGAATCATTTTCAAAGATTATTCACAGCCTCAGTGCCCGGAAACACGGGCAGTTTATCGCCATCAACTGCGGCGCGATTCCCGAAGGCACCATCGACTCGGAGTTGTTTGGTCACGAAAAAGGCTCGTTTACCGGGGCCGAAGCGGTCCGGAAAGGGTATTTTGAAGTCACCGACGGCGGAACCATTTTTTTGGACGAAATCGCCGAAATGCCCCTGGGGACGCAGGCCCGCCTGCTCAGGGTACTCGAAAACAAAGAGTTTATTCGCGTGGGTTCGTCAAAGCCACAACGTACCGACGTGCGCGTGGTGGCGGCCACCAACGTCAATTTACTCCAGGCCGTGGAGCGGGGAAAATTCCGGGAAGATTTGTACTACCGCCTCAACACGGTTCCGATTTTTGTGCCGCCGCTGCGCGAGCGCGGCGAGGACGTGGTCTTGCTTTTCAGGAAGTTCACCGCTGATTTTTCCGAGCGTCACCGCATTCCACCCATTCGCCTGACCGATGACGCCAAACAACTATTGACTAACTACCGGTTTCCGGGAAACATTCGTCAGTTGAAGAATATCGCCGAGCAAGTGTCAATTCTGGAAGTCGACAACCGCGCCGTTAATGCGCCGATGCTGGCCCGATACATTCCTGACTATCAGGCCAGTACAACACCAAGTGTTTTCCGAGAAGCGTCGGGCGAGAGCAATTTTACCGAACGCGAACTGCTTTATAAAGTGCTTTTCGACATGAAACGCGACGTGACGGAGTTGAAGAAACTCTTTCTGGACGTGCTGCAAAACGGGGGCAATGGTGGCGACATCATTCGCAACAATCCAGACTTGTTTCATAGCGTAACCGCCGATGAAACCGTTTTCAAGGAACACAATCAACGCCTTCTCCCCGCCCCGGCGCAACCCTCGTCGGGGATGTTTCAGTTGAATGAAAACGAGGATGCCGAACAGGCTGAAGTGCTGGATGTTACGCACGAAACCCAGGAGGATTCGCTATCGCTCGAAAAGCAGGAAAAAGAGATGATTATCCGGGCCTTGCGCAAAAACAACAACAAACGTAAATACGCCGCCCAGGCCCTCGGCATTTCTGAACGTACGCTCTACCGCAAAATCAAGCAATATGAAATCGAAGAAGAGTAAGGTTGTATTAATAAGTATTAGGTACCAGGTCCAAAGTTGGATAAAGTTGCTTTGTACTTTTTACTTAATACTTAATACCCTTTCCTGCGGCCCCTACTCCTTCACCGGAACCAAACTGTCGCCCGACCTGAAAACGCTGACTATCAACAGTTTTGTGATGAATACGGCCGGTGGTCCGGCCAACCTGAGCCTGACACTCACCGAACGGCTGAAGGAATATTATCAACGCAACACCAACCTTAAACTCCGCCCCGGCGGCGACGCCGATTTGATCCTGGAGGGAAGCATCACCGGCTACGAACTCAGCCCGGTGGCTCCCACCGCCGCCGACCAGGCGGGTCTCAACCGCCTGACCATTACCGTGCAGGCCCGGTTTGTTAACAACCGGGATGAAACGCAAAACTTCGACCAACCCTTTTCGTTTTTTCGTGACTTCCCCCAAAACCAGACTCTCAATCAGGTCGAGAGTGGGTTGATTCCCCAGATTCTCGATCAAATCATACTCGATATTTTCAATCGCTCAGCCGGTGATTGGTGAGTGAGTTGAAAAATGAGAGTTGAAAATTGAAAGTGAAATACAATTCTCAATTTTCAACTCTTAATTTTCAATTTTTAACTCTCAATTTTCAACTCAAAACGTATGGAACGCGATACCTTCTCTTACCTCGTCAGTAATCCCACCGAGTTGTCGGCCTCCGACGTGTCGTATTTGGAAAAAGTGGCGGAGCAATTTCCATTTTGCGGCCTGAGTCACACGTTGCTGGCCAAAGGTTACACCAATCACGCCAACGGCGAGGCGGCCTCCGCCACGTTGCGCAAAGCGGCAGCGTACGCGCTGAGCCGAAATGCCCTCCGGAAATTGCTGAGCGGGGAATTTCCCGCCACCCGACCAACCTACGAGTCCATTTCTGATTTACTCGATGGCCGCGTACCTGCTCTGACGTATCAACGCAAATACACCAGTGACTCATCGGCGAAAGAACCCGGCAAACCCGACGAATTACCGCAGAAACTGTCGGGCTTCGGATTAGATTACTCGGACGTGTTGCGCAACGAGGAAGCAAAAGGCGGCACCGTTGTTGCGGAGGAGAAAAGTGATGATCTCGTGGGCCGGTTGCAGCAGGAGCAGCTCAGTTTGATTGATCGCTTCATCGCCGCTGAACCCCGTCTGGGGCCTCTGCGGGCCACCCACGGGCAACCAGGCGAAGAACCCGAAGATTTATTTCAGAAACGGCAGACGTTTGAAAGCGGCGGGTTAGTCACGGAGAGTTTCGCTAAAATCATGGTAAAACAGGGTAAACCCGACAAGGCCATCGAAACGTACCAAAAACTCATCTTGAAAAATCCCGATAAAAAGGCGTACTTTGCGCAAAAAATCGAGGAGCTAAAAGGCCAGATTTCTTAAGAATTCATTCACTAACGACATTCCATTTCCGAACGAATTATTCCCATGTACACTGCCTTCGTTATCGCCATCATGATTTTGTCCGTGTTTCTGATTCTGGCCGTTCTGATTCAGAACCCGAAGGGCGGCGGACTCACCAGCCAGTTCACGGGGGCCGGTTCAACCCAACTTTTTGGCGTAAAGCAAACCGGCGACCTGCTTGAGCAAATTACCTGGGGCATTGCCGGTACGATTGGTGCTCTGGTTTTGGCCACGATTTTCTTTATCGAGCAGCCGGGCAGTGCCGATGCCATCAACAGCATCAACGTCGAAAAAGCCCAGACCAAGTCGCTACCCGCCCCGATGACTCCGGCTCCGACCACCACACCCGCCCCGCAACAACAACCTGTTGTGCCAGCACCAGTTCCGGCCCCGCAGCGTTAGTTGGATTTTTAAAACAGAAAAGCCCCCCGAGTACTCGGGGGGCTTTTCTGTTTTACGGGTCTTCCTAACCTTAATTATTCTTCCAGCAAATCGGCTACTTTCCGTTTAGCCACGGGTAGCAGGGTTTCCTCGAATGGGTAATTCTGGCGAGTTTCCACCGCGAATGTGGCCGGATTGGGCAGATGCCGGTGGCGGCGCAGGAGGTCCAGTTTCAGGTGTTCGTAGGTCGTGGTCAATCCCCGCCAGACGGTCTCAACCGGCGTGGTGTACATTTGGCGGCGCGGCGGTTGGGTATCGTCAAAAAATGTCAGTCGGTATTGGTACACCCGCGTTTCGCGGCTACTGGGCTGACTCACCAACAGGTAGCCTTCCGAACGCACCAGCGGCAGCAGCCCCACCGGGCTAACGGTCAGATTGGCCGCTACCTCCGCATCGAGCAGCCGGCCTTCATCAGCGGTACGCTCAAACAGGGGCAGTGCAAAGTCGAGAATGGCCTCCAGGGTGGTCGAGCAGGCATCGTCCTGCTGCTGGGCTTCGTAACGCAGTTGGTGCGTAGTCGGGTCGAGTCCGGTCAGATGCTTGCGAAATTGATCGCGCAAGCGACCTTGTTGCCCACGAAAAACCAGCGAACGACGGTAGTGTCCCTGCAACTCGGGTAAATCAGGATACAGTTTACGCTCCCCAAACTGTCGCTGTACATTCTGCAAATACGCCATCACCACGTATTTTTTGTACTCTACATCCAGTAATCCTTCGGTCAGCCAGTCCGTTGAAAGTGTTTTCATAAGAATAAACAGGCAAAACGGAGAAAAATTTTCATCCAGTTTACTTCAAAAATCGTGCTTATCCAAATGCGCTTTTTGAACAATGGCTAAGGTTAAGTCGGTCAGGGACATACCACCAACGTCTCAAAATGTCAGTTTCCTGCTGAAATTTTGACAGGGTTAGGGCCTTGGCATGGAAAATGCTACCTTTGCGGGCGAATTTTAAACCCGTAGTAAATAACTTTTCTAAACATTTATGTCTGTAAACATCCAACCTTTGGCAGACCGCGTTCTGGTCGAACCGGCTCCGGCAGAAGAGAAAACCGCATTCGGTATCATCATCCCTGACACCGCCAAAGAAAAGCCCCAGCGTGACACAATCGTAGCCGTAGGTAGCGGAAAGAAAGACGAACCCATGACGGTAAAGGCGGGTGACACGGTACTTTATGGCAAGTATTCAGGAACGGAAATCTCGCTCGATGGTAAAGATTACCTCATCATGCGCGAGTCTGACATTTTTGCAGTACTCTAACCCCGTTAGTGGTTAACCGATTAGTGGTTAATCGTTTTTCTCAACAACCAGTTAACATTTAACATTTCCAGAAAATGGCTAAAGAACTTTTTTTCAACACCGAAGCCCGCGAAAAGCTCAAGAGAGGTGTTGACACCCTGGCTGACGCCGTAAAAGTGACCCTCGGTCCCAAAGGTCGTAACGTCATCCTCGACAAAAAATTTGGCTCACCGGCCATCACCAAAGATGGTGTGACGGTCGCGAAAGAAATTGAATTGAAAGACCCTATCGAAAACATGGGTGCTCAGTTGGTGAAAGAAGTGGCCTCCAAAACCGCCGATCAGGCGGGTGACGGTACCACCACGGCCACCGTTCTGGCGCAGTCGATTTACACCATCGGCTCGAAAAACGTAGCCGCTGGTGCCAACCCGATGGACCTCAAGCGGGGCATCGAAAAGGCCGTCATCAAAGTGGTTGAAAGCCTGAAGAGCCAATCGAAAGCCATCAGCGACCCGAAAGAAATTGCTCAGGTTGCCACGATTTCGGCCAACAACGACGACGAAATCGGCAAGATGATCGCCGACGCGATGGAAAAAGTAGGCCGCGAAGGTGTCATCACGGTTGAAGAAGCCCGTGGAACCGAAACCGAAGTGAAAACGGTGGAAGGGATGCAGTTCGACCGGGGTTACCTGTCGCCCTACTTCGTGACCAACACCGAGAAAATGGAAGCCGAACTTGAGCGCCCCTTCATCCTGATTTCGGAGAAGAAGGTATCGTCGATGAAAGAACTGCTGCCGGTACTCGAAGGTGTCGCGCAAACGGGCCGTCCGTTGCTTATCATCGCCGAAGACGTTGACGGTGAGGCACTTGCTACGCTGGTTGTCAATAAAATCCGGGGTGCCTTGAAAGTAGCCGCCGTAAAAGCACCCGGTTTTGGCGATCGCCGTAAGGCCATGCTCGAAGACGTTGCTGTGTTGACGGGTGGTCAGGTGATTAGCGAAGAGCGCGGTTTCAAACTCGAAAACGCGACGCTGGAGTACCTCGGTCAGGCCGAAAAAATCATCATCGACAAAGACAATACGACCATTGTCAATGGCATTGGTTTGAAAGAAGATATCACGGGCCGTGTGAACCAGATCAAGGCTCAGATTGAAAACACCACCTCGGATTACGACCGCGAGAAACTGCAGGAGCGTCTGGCCAAGTTGAGTGGCGGCGTAGCGATTCTGTACATCGGGGCCGCTACCGAAGTGGAAATGAAAGAAAAGAAAGACCGCGTGGATGATGCGTTGCACGCAACCCGCGCTGCCGTTGAAGAAGGCATCGTGGCCGGTGGTGGCGTGGCGTTCATTCGCGCCATCAAAGCCCTCGATGGCCTCAAAGGTGCCAACGAAGACCAGACGACCGGTATTAACATCGTGCGTCAGGCCATTGAAAGCCCCCTGCGTACCATCGTCGCTAACGCCGGTGGCGAAGGCTCGGTCGTGGTGAATGCGGTAAAAGCCGGTAAGGATGACTTCGGCTACAACGCCCGCGAAGACCGTTACGAAAACCTAATTGCGGCCGGTATCATCGACCCGACCAAAGTGACGCGTCTGGCCCTGGAAAATGCGGCTTCAATTGCCGGTATGCTGCTCACGACTGAGTGCGTCGTTGCCGACAAAGTCGAAGAAAACCCCGCTCCGATGGGCGGTGGCCACGGCGGCGGCATGGGTGGCATGATGTAATTCAGCCTAATATTTTTGCAAAACGCCCGCCCCTCCCGAGTATTCGGGATCGGGGCGGGCGTTTTTTGTTTAGCGTGGTCGGACTGGGCGTCCAAAGCGGCGCGTCGTCGGA
>JAJAZB010000181.1 GCA_026785975.1 Cytophagaceae bacterium
ACTTGGGGATGTTGACGGCGTAGCGAGCCAGGAACGCAAAGTGAAGAATTACGGGAATAAGTGCCACCAGCCACCAGGCCCCCAACCAGCCCGGTTCCGCAGCTGCGGTGGGCGGTCGAGTCATCGGGCGAGTCATGAATTTCATGCTCAAACCAGCTGTTGGAGGAGGCGGGCGATGTGGTCGGCGTCGAGGCCCGACTGCTTTTGATGGTACGCCTGATCCCCGTACCGACCATCCGGGTAGCCCTGGGCTGTTAAACTCCGAAAACCCGACGGAGCAATCCCCCGCTCAAGTAATTTCACCGAAAGTTGCTGCGCCAATCCCCCGATGCTAACGTGCTCCTCAACGATGAGCAGGGGGCCGCCGGCCTGAATCAACCGGGCAACTTCATCAGTTAAGTGAAGAGGTAAAGTCAGGGCGGTCAACACGTTGTATTTCCCGGCAAGTCCTTCCTGATTCAGCGCGTTGAGGACGTTGGTCACCGATGGGCCGAGTGCCACGATAGTACCAAGGCAGTTATCGGTTTGGGTCACTACCCGAAACGAGCCGGATAGCGTGGTATCCTCAGGCAGCGCCCGCCCAACGCCCAAACGCAGGTAAGCGGGTTTGGCTTCGCGCACGATTCGTTCCAGACAGTACTCCACCTCGTCGGCAAAACCTGGTACGTAACAAGTTACGTTTTGCAATGGACTCAAGGTCGCCAAATCTTCGATGGCGTGATGGGTACTCCCCATGATGCCGTACCCGTAACCGCCGCCGTTGCCCACCAGAAAAACGGGCAGATTGTGCAGACAAACGTCGTTGCGGAATTGCTCCAGGCAGCGATAGACCACAAAGGGCGCGATGCTGTACACAAATACTTTGTAGCCTTTGTAAGCCATCCCGGCCGCCACGCCAACCATGTTTTGCTCAGCCACACCCGCATTGATGAAGCGTGGCCCCAGGGCGTTCATCACGTTTTCGAGGGCGTTGAAGCCTAAATCCCCGGTAATGAACACTATGCTTTCATCCTGACGGGCGAGGCGCTCGATGCCCGCCGAAAACTCATTTCTCATGATGACTTGCGGGCGGCAATAATGAATTGCGCCGAAAAAACGTGTTTGATACCCGGCACTTTTTCCATAAAAGGTTGGAAAAAGTGAATGATTTTAGCGGGTGTTGTCGGGAAGAAAAACGGCACAAAACCCACGTAATCGAAGGCGGTCACGTGGCCCCCAGCCTGGCGAATCCAGCGGGTCAACGTCCCCGATAAAAACGACTGCTCTTCGTGCTCAATGTGGTATTTTGAGGTTTTCTCGATTACTTTCAAAATCGGGTTATTGCCATTTGGCTCCATGATGATGATATTATCAGCCAGTTCAAAAGCGTTTTGAATCGCTTTTTGCTGATCGGATAAGTGATGCAGCACTCCCCGAATCACCGCCACGTCGAATTTTTTACCGGGCAGTGCCTGATTGACATCCAGAATACTCCGGGCCGAGAACTTTACATTCGGGAAATTGACCGAGGCTCTCTCGACCGCTTTTGCGGCCGGGTCAAACCCTTCGACGTGCAGTTGGGGGAAATTCTGTTTTATTTCATTCGTGTAAACACCGTCGCCACAACCAATGTCAACCAAAGTCCGGTATTCGGGTTGGATGTGGCGAAATATGGCCTCCGAAATCCGCTTGTTGGCCACGTAAGAGGAAAAGGAG
Source organism: Cytophagaceae bacterium (assembly GCA_026785975.1). GTDB lineage: Bacteria > Bacteroidota > Bacteroidia > Cytophagales > Spirosomataceae > JAJAZB01. Next base: position 1,696 of record JAJAZB010000181.1, read on the forward strand.
GCGTTGGTCGTGTAGAGAAATCCACCGTTTTCACGGACGTTCTCGTTGAACACCGACACGTTTTGTTTAAGCTCATTTTTTGCTTGCATACACTTGGTTTTTAGCCTGCGTTCAGCGTTTGCGTTGGGCGATCAGGGCGGCAATTTTCTCCGGGGTGTTGTAAATATGGTCGCCTTTACGAATAAACGTGCGAATGAATTTGGGTCGTTTTTTGGTTTCCTCGAAGATCTTACTGATGTACTCGCCTAAAAATGAAATGGCCAACAGGTTCAATCCGCCGAACAACAACACCAGGATAATAATCGTGGTTGCTCCCCTGGGTGGATCGGGTAGGACGAACCAGGCGATGATTTGAAGCAGAATTCCAATCAGCGACAAGCCGGTCAACAGAAATCCCGCGTAAGACATGACTTCGAGCGGAGCAAAACTAAACGAAAAGATGGCTTTTTTGGCCCACCAGATATTTTTTGTCCAGTTGTTGGTTGAGACCCCAAACATTCGCTCAGGCCGCACGTAATCCACCCCGGTTTGTTTGAACCCCACCCAGGCCCGCAGGCCCCGCAGAAACTGCTCGGTTTCGGGTAGAGCAATCAGTTCGCGGACGACTTTCCGGTCGATCATTGAAAAATCACCCGCATCGACCGGAATATCGATGTACGACATCTTTTTGAACAACCGGTAAAACGTTTTGTAGAAAAAGTGGACCCGCGCCGACATTTCACGCTGCACCCGAACGCCGTAAACGACGTCGTTTCCCTGTTGCCACTTTTCGTAAAACCTGGGAATAATTTCGGGCGGATCCTGTAAATCGCCGTCCATTAATACCACGGCATCGCCACTCGAAATTTCCATGCCGCTCAGAAAAGCCGACTGGGAGCCAAAGTTCCGCGAGTGTTTGATGGCGATGACATTGGGGTCGTTGGCACAGATGCGATCGAGTACCTCGTCGGTATTGTCGGGGGAATTGTCATTGACAAAAATGATTTCGTACCGCACCTTCAATTCGTTGAAGGTTTTCACCAACCGCTCGTACATGAACGGAATGGCCTGGGCATCTTTGTAACAGGCAATGATTGGCGATATCACCGGATTCAGGGCCGGGTTGAGGAAGGCGGGCAAAACACGTTCCTGGTAGGCGTGGGCCTGTTGCCAGGCGGCGGTTTTGCGTAAACCATCGGACAGACTGGTCTGGGCAGTCCAGGCCAGGTCGGCCTGAGCCGCCGCCGGATTACCGTACCAGTCGCTGAGGTCCCAGTTACGGTTGGTCATGCTGCCCCACACGGGTTCGGTTGTTAGCCCGAAGGTTTGCCGGGTGGTTTGGGCCAGTTCACGCATGGTCGTTCGGTGGCCCGTGGCAATGTTGTACGACCGACCGCTGATGGTGGGATTGACGTAAAGGGCCGCGTGCAAAAACGCTTCGATGCCGTCGTCGATGTACACAAAATCGCGACTGATGTCGGGCGATACCAGGGGGGGCCAGGCGCTCCGCCGGGCTTCCTCGACCAACCGGGGAATGAGCCGGTCGGGTTCTTCCCATCCGCCATAAATCGAATACAACCGCAGGTTGAGGGTGCGCAGTTGATGAACCCTGGCGTAATATTCGAGCACGTAAGCCGCCGACACCTTCGAGACGGCGTAGTGACTATTGGGTTCCACGCGATCATTCTCCTGCGGAGCCGTGCAATTGAATCCATATTCCGAACTGCTTCCGGCGTGAACGTACACCATGTCGGGTGTGCAGTTTTCGAGAATATTGACCGTTCCCAGTACGTTAGTTTCGTACGTCAGCCCAACGTGCTTCTGCTTGCTGTACGCGCCGTAAGCGGCTAAATTAAAAATTGTTTTGGGTTGATACCGGTTAAAAACCGTTCGCACGGAGTTGTCGGACGTGATATCGCAGTGAATGATATTTTCAGTGGGCACGTCGAGTAGTTTCAACCGCCAGGCCTTCGTCGCGTCGTGCGTGAGGGCGTACACGTCGGGTCGAACCTGGAAGAGTTGTTCAAAGAGGTTCGAGCCAATGAAGCCGCTTGCCCCAAAGATAAAAATCGGGCCGTTGAGTTTTTGGATTTTCGCGCTATACGTGGGTACGTTCGGCAGCATTCAGCAGGGGAGTTAAATAACGGTCGGTTACTTCAGCGCAGGCCTGATCGTACTGGGTCGGGTTCATGGGCAGGTAGTGCCATTCGAGCCGGTTTTCCATGTACGACACGCCCTTGCCCTTCACCGTCCGGGCAATCACCGCCTTGGGTTTGCCGTTGGCAGTAGCCGTCAGTTCATCTAAAATCTGGAGCAATCCGGGCACGTCGTGTCCGTCGGCTTCCACGGTTTCAAAGCCGATGGACTCCCATTTGGCCCGCGCAGCCGTATCGCCAAGCACGCTACTGGTCGGTCCAAAACCCTGGAGACCATTTTTATCGACCAACACGACTAAATTGTCCAGTTGGTGCTGCACCGCAAAATGCGCGGACTCCCAGGTAGTGCCTTCATTGGTTTCGCCGTCGGAGAGCAGCACGTATACCCGTCCATCATCCACCAATAATTTACTGGCCTGAGCAATTCCTGCACCAATGGGCAGGCCGTGCCCCAGGGATCCCGTCGCAAATGGAATCCCCCGGTGGTGATTTGGCGCGGGGTGGGCGGGTAGCGTGGTGCCATTTTGGTAGAACGTGGCCAGTTCGCGATCCGAAATCTCCCCGGTGTGGTGCAGGCAGGCGTAGAGGGCGGCGGCGGCGTGGCCTTTCGAGAGCAGGAAGGTGTCCTGCTCCCGCTTCCGCAACACCAACGTAGCAATCATCAGGTCGATGCAACTGAGTGAACAGCCGATGTGACCGGCATGGGCCTGGTGGTAAAGACCCAAAATCGTCAGGCGCAATTGCCCGCTCAATTCCTGGGTTGAGTCGCTGTTCGTATTCATCGCGTTAGTACCGATAAGTAGTTCCTTTAAAATCAAAAATAGTCAATTGCTGCCCTGACCGACCCTTGACCAAAATAATCCGGTCGGTCTGGGTTGTATCCATTCGTTGTAGGTATTGAGCGTTTCTGGGCAAATACAAGTTGGTTAGCTGAGCGTCCTCAATCGAATACGGCGATAAAGTCTTCTCAATCTCATCCACCGGACGGAGCCGGATGGACGGGTACAAAACGGTATCGCCTTCCGTGTACAATTCCCTGATTCGTTGCGCCGAAGTAGAATAGGGGTTGGCAATCCGGGGCCGGGTGAAATAGGTGTACTTGGGATCCCGATCCTGATAAATTCGCACCAGGAGTTGAATGATGTACCCCAACTGTACCAGCAAAACAGCCCCGATGATTAGCCGGAAGGATTGCGGCAAAAACCACACTTCCCGAATCGCGAAGGCAACAAAAATAATGGCGTACGGAAACGAAAAGCCCGAATATCGCTGAGTAATCCCGTACGTGTGACCGCTTCGAAAGGCCATCAGTATTAAAAACAGAGTAGGTATCAGCGTAAGCATGGCCAAAAAAATCAGTAGTTGACGAGAGGCAGCAAGTCTGTTTTCGTTCAAATTGACGTACAAAAGATAGACCAACAACGGGGCAAGCGCCATGACCACCAATTGCAGCGAAAAAATTGTTGCCACTAAAGCGCCCGCCAAAAGTAACCCTGCTAAAGCCATTGATACCCAAACCGCAACCGATTGCTGACGGCGGTAACGATGCACCAAAAAGGCAGCAACCACACCCAATATAAAGGCCATTAGTCGGTTACGATCACCCAATGCCGGACTACCCAACCCATTGGTAACCGTAAATAAGTCGGACCCGATGGGTAACGAACGATTGACCACGTTTGAAAGCGTAGCGGGCAGGATTAGTCCGAACTTATTGGTAGTCGGATTCGTCAAGGCCACCTGCTTGTAGAGTTGCGCCTGATGGGCCAGCGTTTTGAAGGTATATTTTCCCCCACCATAAACAAACCAGAGTACGATTGGCACCAACGCCAGCACGTAGGTGATGGCGAGATTTCTCCACGTGGGTGCGTTTCGCACAAAAAACAGAAGGTACAGGCCGTGGCATAAAAACACCGTCACTGTCAGGTAGTGACTCAACACGGCCAGAGTAAACAGCAGGCCGTAACCCGCGTACAGCCAGCCAACGGGTGTTGCACGACCCGACAACGAGATCCGGTTTTGAAATCGCCCGACGATCAACAGAAACACGTGGGTCGATAGCAAGGTCAGAAAGAAACTGAGCGAATAGTTACGGGCCATGTGGCTGTAGGCCACAAAAAAAGGTTCGATCGCGGCCAAAAAAGCGCACAGAGCGGCCAGCGATTCTGATTTCAAGTGTTTTTTGACGAAGATAAACACCAGAGCAACGGTTAGGGTGCTGATGATAACCGAGGGCAGCCGGACCGCAAAATCACTCATCCCGAATACTTGCATCCATACCCACAGGATGCCGTAGTAAACGGGACTGTTGCCGATATCGCCCCGGATATTGGCCTCGATGAAGTCAGCGAGCGTTTTAGGTTTCCAGAACTCCTGCGGAGTGAAGTAGGATTTGCCGGGTTTATAAAATACGTCCTGCTGATTTGCCCCGCCCATGGCTATTCCCTGGGCAATAATCATCGTATATTTTTCATCAAGATACAGCCCGTACGATCCGGATTTGTAGACGCGTAAGCCAAAAGCCAGGAGCAAAATCAGTAGCAGCAGGACTCGTGAATTGGCAACTGGTTTCACTAAAGTTTCAGTCATGTGGACGAAGCATTGGCACCCGCCAAACCGGGGAATTTTTCACCCTCAGGGGCAAAATTAAGTCTAATTCCGATTTATCGCATTTCCAGCCTGGTAAAATATGCGTTCCGAAATCAGTCGTATTTCCGTTTTGGCAGCCGACCAACCTCCGATCTCTCCATTCCCGGCAGAAGCATTTGAACCCCCTTTTGTACCCTTTTTCCTACTGCTCACGGGTTTTGATGGTCAATCCGGCGGTTTTAAGTCAGCCCGTGGAATGCTTTTTTCACTATTAATTTGGTGGCATCAGCTCCCACTGCCCGTTCTATTTTGGGCGAATAAATACATTGATTTCATTTCATTTTTTTCAACGAACCAGAAAGGAGCACGTCATGGAAGATTCATCAAAACAGTCCCGGATTCGGGCTAAACAAGCCATTAGTCCCGCCGGTCTGGGCAACCAATCGGCGGAAGGACACAGCGACACGGGCAGTGAAATGCCGCTAAAAGACGCCCCACCCGATGAACTGGAGGAAAAATATATGGAGGGTGAGGAGCCTGCTTCCAACGTCCGGCAAACCAATCCGAACCGGAATCCGAACGACAAACCGGAGTTGGATAAACCGGCTTACTCCTGAGTAATCAGCGATTCTGCAAAGCGAAACACTCACCGGCGAGCCAGTGGGTGTTTCGCTTTTATTGCCTTTTCACGCAGTTTGATTTCTTGATAAAGTTCGTTAATTGACCTCTTTCAAATTTATATGTGACATTTTTATTAAAATCTTATAAGTTTACTTCTGAAGCAAAAACTGGTCATAATGTCCAAGCAGATTTATCGTCGTTTTGGGATAGGGTTCGGCCTTTTGGGTTTATTCGGTTGCCTGATTTTATTGGGCAGCAAAGAACAGGATGGCCCCTCGCCCATCCGGACACCCGCCGAAGAATTGGCTTCGTTTCAACTCGAACCGGGCTTAAAAATCCAACTGGTCGCGGCGGAGCCGATGGTTCAGGACCCCGTCGTCATTACCTTCGATGAAGACGGCCGACTCTGGGTCGTTGAGATGCGGGGATTTATGCCCAACATCGAAGGAAAGGGCGAAAATGAACCAGTTGGCCGCGTGTCGATATTGCAGGATACAACTGGCGATGGGCAAATGGACGTCAGCACCATTTATCTCGACAGCCTGATTATGCCCCGGGCCATTGCCCTGGTTCCGGGCGGAGCGTTGGTGGCCGAAAACGGCGGTTTATGGCTAACCAAAGACCTGAACGGGGATTTGAAAGCCGATACGAAAACCCTGATCGACCCGGAGTACGCGGGTAGTGCGCTTCCCGAACACGCCGGAAACGGCCTTTGGCGGAACGTAGACAACTGGTACTACAACGCCAAGTCCCGATTTCGGTACCACTTTAGCGACGGAAAATGGCAGCGGGACAACACCGAGATGCGCGGGCAGTGGGGAATCAGCCACGACGATGAAGGCCGCCTGTTCTACAATTACAACTGGTCGCAATTGCACGCCGACCTGGTTCCGCCCAATCAGCTTTCCCGGAATAAAAACCATACGCCCACCACCGGAATCGACCACGGCCTGACGATTGACCGGAGAATTTATCCCATCCGGCCCACCCCGGCTGTCAATCGCGGCTACATTCCAGGAACGTTGGATGAAAAAGGGCGTTTGCTCGAATTTACCGCCGCCTGCTCGCCGCTGGTGTACCGGGGAACTACTCTGCCAACTGAATTTAAAGGAAACGTGTTCGTGTGCGAACCGGCGGGCAATCTGATAAAACGGAATAGTATCGGGGAGAATGGCCTGGTACTCACGGCCCGCGACCTGCATCCCGGAAAAGAATTTCTGGCTTCAACGGATGAACGTTTCCGACCGGTACACCTGGCGACGGGTCCCGATGGCGGTCTGTACGTGGCCGATATGTACCGGGGGCTGGTGCAACACGGCGCGTATGTTACACCTTATTTGCGCGAGCAAATCCTGCTTCGGCAGTTGGATAAACCCGTTAACCGGGGGCGGATCTGGCGGGTTGTTCCGGCGGATTGGCAGGCTTCAAAACCGAAAAAACTTTCCACGGCCTCCTCAGACGAATTAATAGCGACCTTGTCCAACTTCGATGGCTGGCACCGGGATATGGCCCAACGCCTACTGGTGGAACGAAATGACAAGCGCATTCAGCAATCCTTAAACGAGCTGGCCCTGAACGGGAAACTTCCCTTAGGCCGATTCCACGCATTGTGGACACTCGACGGATTAAAACTGAGCAGCCCGGATTTGCTTCTTCAACTGGTATCCGATCAGAATGCGCTCGTCAGAACGACCGCGTTAAGATTACTCGAACCGTTTGCCCGGGGAAAAAAACAAGTCCGGATTACCCTTGAGCAAAAACTTCTTCAGGAATGGCCGGGTGCCCCCGTTCAGCAAATCCTTCAAATGGCGCTCACGGCAAAGGTTCTGGCCCCAAACGCAGCCGACCAACTATTGGCCGGAATTGCCGAACGCTACGGCTCCTCCCCGCTCATTCGGGATGCCGTGTTGAGTAGTTTGCAGGATCGGGAGTACGTGTTTTTGCAACAACTTCTAAAATCACCGGTGTGGCAAACGCACGAACCCGCCCGGGAAATTGTCCTGGAAATGCTAACGTCGGCCATCGTCCGTAAACGGAATCCAGCCGAACTGACGGGCCTTTTAAGCCTGCTGGATAAAAACAAAGTACCCTTTGGCTGGCAACAGAAAGCGATCCTCACGGGTATGTCGGTTAGCGTGAATAAAGCCAAACTGAAGCCAATTCATCTTACTTCGGCACCCGGCATTTTGTCCAGATCGGATCTGGGCGTGGCCGCGTCGCGATTGACTGCCGTGGCCTCCCTCTTCGAGTGGCCGGGTCACGCCGCCGCGACGAGCCGGTTGCAAAAACAAAACCCGCTAACCGAGGAACAGCAACAACAATTTGCGTTGGGCCGACAGCACTACCTGAGTACCTGCTCGGGCTGTCACGGCACCGACGGGGCCGGAATGAATCGGTTTGCCCCGCCCCTGATTGGCTCGGAATGGGTTTTGGGAGACGAAAAACGGCTGGCGCTGATTCTTTTGCACGGCATGGAAGGCCCCGTGCTGGTAGCCGGGAAAATCTACGACGCGCCGGATATTCTTCCGGTGATGCCCGCCCACTCCACCACGGATGACGCCGCCCTCACCTCCATTTTAACGTACATTCGGAACGAATGGGGCAATCAGGCGGGTGCGGTTACCCGGCGACTGGTCGGCACGACCAGAATCACTTCGCAAGGCCGGGTGATGCCCTGGACCGCCGCCGAACTCAACCAGCACATTTTGAACACAAAACCAATTGAGGGCAAACCAGACCCCCGACCCACTAAATCACTTCGATGAACGATATGCCCAGTCAATTTCCGAACGATCAACTCATGAACCCCATGGACCGCCGTTCCTTTTTGCAACGGGCCACGGTGGGGTCCCTGGCGCTATCGTTGCCCGACCTGTCCGGCTACTTTACCACACCGCGCATGGGCGTCGTCGTGCATTCCTACGGAAATCGTTGGAACTCAAAAACGGAAAGTAAGCAGTATCCTGGTTTTTCAAATGCGGTCGATTTACTCGAACATTGCCATCAGATTGGCGCGGGCGGGGTGCAGGTCGTCGTAAACAACTGGACGACAGACTTTGCCCAGAAAGTGCGTACGACGAGGGAAAAACTGGGCTTGTACCTGGAAGGCTCCATCGGGGTACCCAAAAATGCCAATGATGTACCCCGGTTTGAACAGGACGTTAAGAACGCGAAAGAAGCCGGTGCTCAAATCCTGAGAACGGTGTGTTCGAGTGGCCGTCGGTACGAAACCTACCACTCGCCCGAAGCCTTTCAGGAATTGAAGAAAAATGCCTTGATTTCCCTGCGTTTAGCGGAACCCGTTCTTCGTAAACACAACGTCAGGTTAGCCGTGGAAAACCACAAAGACTGGCTGGCGAACGAACAGGTCGAAATGCTCAAACAACTCAACAGCGAGTGGATCGGGGTCACTCTGGATTTTGGTAATAACATCGCCCTGCTGGAAAATCCCATGCACGTAGTTCAAACGCTGGCCCCTTACGTGTTCAGTACGCACGTGAAAGACATGGCCGTTGAAGAATACGCGGACGGTTTCCGTTTATCCGAAGTTCCCCTGGGTAAAGGCTTTCTGGACCTGACCAAAATGGTTTCACTTTGCAAACAGCAAAACCCAAATACGACGTTTAATTTGGAAATGATTACCCGTGACCCACTCGACATTCCTTGTTTGACCAACGAGTACTGGGCGACCTTCAACGGGGTGCCGGGGAGTGATTTGGCAAAAGCGCTTCGGATGGTCCGGCAACACAAATACCAGGGGGTGCTGCCGAGAATCTCCCAATTGAGTCCTGAGGCAAAGCTGGCCGCCGAGGAGGAAAATATCGTCGCTTGCCTGGCCTACAGCAAAAATCAGTTGGATCTAAAATAAAGGTAGCTACGAGCTTTAGTTGGGAACGCCCAGTTCGTAGAGAAGCCGCTGAATGCCTGAAAATTGCGTTCTCTGCTCATCCTTCTACGAACTGGGCGTTCCCAACTAAAGTTCGTAGCTACCCTTGCGTACTATCAGTTATCAATTACCAATGCGTAAAGAACCCCTTCCCGGAATCAAACAATTTGACCTCAGTGGCCGGGCCGCCATCGTCACCGGAGGCTCCAAGGGCCTCGGATTGGCGACGGCCGCCGGACTGGCTTCCGCTGGTGCCAACGTGATGCTGGTCAACCGAAATGCTGACGAGGGAGCCGCCGCCGCTCAGGAATTAAGCCTGGATTTTGGCACGACGGTCCTCTCGTTTTCCGCCGACATTACCAGTCAGGAACAGACGGAAGCGATGGTTAGAGAGGCCCTGAAAGCCTTTGGCCGGATTGATATTCTCATCAACAGCGCGGGCATCAACATCCGGGGACCGATCGACGAAATAACCCCCGAGGATTTCACCAAAGTGTTGACCGTCAACGTAAACGGTACGTGGCTGTGCTGCCGGGCCGTAACGCCGCACATGAAAAAGGCGGGAAGTGGGCGCATTATCAACCTGGCCAGTACGCTCGGCCTGGTGGGTTTGGCCAACCGAACGCCCTACACCGCCAGCAAGGGCGCGGTTGTGCAAATGACGCGGGCGCTGGCGCTGGAATTAGCCCCGTTCAACATCAACGTCAACGCGATCTGCCCCGGCCCCTTTCTGACGGAAATGAACGTGCCCATTGCCGAGAGCGAAGAGACGAAGAATTTTATCGTGGGCGCAACCGCGCTGGGGCGTTGGGGGCAACTTCGGGAAATTCAGGGAGCCGCTATTTTTCTGGCCAGCGATGCCGGAAGTTATCTGGTCGGCTCCATGCTCACCGTCGATGGGGGCTGGACGGCGAAATAGGCAGTTATTAGTGAAAAGTGAAAAATTAAAAGTGAAAAATTAAAACGTATCCTGTTGTCTTTGCTGGCTTAGTTGCAATGGCTAACTTGATAGGATCAAAGTTTTTCACTTTTCACTTTTCACTTTTCACTTTTCACTTTTCACTTTTCACTGACCTCCGCGTCGAATACCCCCGTCAGCACTCGCCCGGCGCGTTTTACCTGCACCCAAACCCGGTAGCTACCGGCCTTTGGAAAGGCGTAGGGAAACTCCACC
>JAJAZB010000182.1 GCA_026785975.1 Cytophagaceae bacterium
GAAAAGCAAGTAACAAATGAGTAACAAAGTAATGTAAAACAACCTCCAAACAAGGGAAAACAGAAAAGCCTTAAAACAAGAAAAGCCCTGAAAATCAGGACTTTTGCTTTACTCTTGGTTGCCCTTCTTAGAGGACTAAGTACCCGGGACGGGAATCGAACCCGTACGGGCGTTTCGGCCCACAGGATTTTCGTACCAGCTACGGCTTTCGCCGCTTCCAATCCCGAGCACTCGGGACGGAATTTGTGGTCTGGACTTTCTCTTCACCCTATCCCCAACGAGTCCGGGACGTAGGTGCCGCCTGTTAAGTCTCTACACCTTTCCCCCGGATACATCGGGAGACTTGGCTCGGGATTACCAGTGAAGGCTTCCCCGAATTTAAGCGGTTCTACTCCGGCCGTTTCCAGCCGGGCACTCAATTTTTTGATGTTCTCTAAACGAAAAGAGCCAGAAACATCAAAGAACTAAGTCCTGCGTGTCTACCAGTTCCACCACCCGGGCGTGGTCACAAAAAAGGCTTCCCGAGCACTCGGGAAGCCTTCTCGTGGAGCGAAAGACGGGGTTCGAACCCGCGACCTCGACCTTGGCAAGGTCGCGCTCTACCAGCTGAGCTACTTTCGCGTGAGTCCCCAAATCCTTAGTTTGGGTTGGCAAAGGTAAGGGCTTCCGGCGGGGTTTGTCAAGCCTTTCTAATAAATTTTTCAAAAAAACCGGCTGACGGCTATCAGTCCGAAAAAGGCGTTCAAACAGAGCGAACCTAAAATGTTTAGCTTCATCGTCGAACGAAAATCCGCCCGGCGGCTATCGCTCCAGACCTGGCGTAACCAGCCCAAAAAGTAAAAAAGTACCGGCGTCAGGCACAGCAGGTAGAGCGCAAACAGGGGAATGCCAAAGGCGGTTTTTGCCCATAAAAACCAGAAAAAACCACCCGTCACCAGCCCAAATACCGCCCCCGTAAACAGGAACGTCCCCCGGATTCCGAGCAGACGACTCATCGTCAGATCGCCCCGGCGAGCATCTTCGTCGTGCTGGTAGATTTGGGTCATCGGGTAAAAACCAAGCAGATTGAACGTAGCCAACAAGGCCGGAAAAACAGATTGCCAATGAATTAGTTTATGAATAGGTACCTGATCAACGGCTTGTAAAACAGTTAAATACGTAAACGCCCCCTGAAACATACCGACGATCAACCAACTCAGTACCGGATACTTTTTGAGCCGGATCCGGTCGTTGGAATAGGCTTTGGAAATAGCACTGTAAATCAGCATCGCCCCGGCAAATACCCAGCCCACCAACAGGTAGCTCAGCACCAGTGCCAACCCATCGAGTGCCCAGGCCAGACGATGCAACCGCTCATCGACCGGGGGTGGATTTTCCAGTCCGCCGATGGGTCCCTCGTCGCGGTCGTAGTAGCTGTTGTAGGCATTGGAGGCGGGGTAAATCAGGAGGTGTAAAATGACGAATACCGCCACCGCCCGGCCCCAATCGGGGTGTTGACTCTGACTAATGGCAAACCAGAATACGGGCATCAGAAAGAGAGAAAACGGAATGCGCAGGTGAAGAAGCAGGTCGCGGGAGAGAGTCAGGCGCATGGAAATAGAGGTTGGCAAACTTTTTTAATGGTAATTACGTAAAAGTATAAATTCCTCACGCTTTCCATGTCCGACAGCTACCTCAACGCCATCGGTACGGCGGTTCCTCCTCATCGGTTACCCCAGGCACGAATTGCCGAATTTATGGCCTCGGCACTAAATTTCGATGAAATTGGCCGTAGGCGTTTGCGCGCCTTGTACCGAAGTACCCGGATCGACTACCGCCATACCGTGTTGCCCGATTACGGACGCCAGCCGGGGGAGTTTGAATTTTACCCGAATACCCCCGATTTAGAACCGTTCCCGACGGTGTCGCAACGCATGGCGGTATTCCGGCGTGAGGCCCTGCCGCTGGCCGTGCGGGCGGTGAAGGCTTGCCTCAAACCCCTCGCCCTGACCACTGCAACTGGCTTCGATGAACCCGAAGACGACGAGCCGGATTACACCTCGATTACGCATTTAATCACCGTCAGTTGTACCGGAATGTACGCGCCGGGACTGGACATCGACCTGATCAACGCCTTGGGAATGCCCACCACGGTGCAGCGCACGGCCATCAATTTTATGGGTTGTTACGGGGCGTTCAACGGGCTGAAAACCGCTGACACCATTTGCCGGGCCTTTCCCGATGCCCGCGTGTTGGTGGTGTGCGTGGAATTATGTACGCTTCATTTTCAGAAAAAGCCGGACGACGATTTTCTGCTCTCCAACGCGCTGTTTGCCGATGGAGCCGCCGCCGTACTCGTGGAGGCGACGCCCCGCACCGACGGGCCATCGCTGGCGTTGCGGTCGTTTTTCTGCGATCTCTACCCGGATGGAGCCGCCGATATGGCCTGGCACGTGGCCGATTTTGGGTTTGAAATGACCCTTTCATCGTACATCCCCAAGCTGGTGCGGCAAGGAATTGGGGCGTTGGTGGAGCGCCTGCTGGCCCACGCGGGCCTCGACCGGGAGGCGGTCAATCTCTACGCCATGCACCCCGGCGGCAAAGCAATTCTCGAAGCCATCGAGCAGGCGTTGGGACTTTCTTCCCCCAATAACCGCTTTGCGTACGACGTGCTGCGGGAGTACGGCAATATGTCGTCGGCAACGGTGCTTTTTGTTCTGGAAAAACTTCTTGCTGAACTAACCCCTGCCGATGCCGGACGCAGCGTACTCAGTTGCGCCTTCGGCCCCGGCCTGACGCTGGAATCAGCGGTGATGGAGGTGGTATTTTAATGCTGAATGCTGAATTATGAATGCTGAATGATATTCCAGGCGAGTCTTTTTCATTCAGAATTCAGAATTAACGGCTACTCTCTCGCAATTCGATCGGCCTGCCCGTCGGGGTCGTTTCGGGCGGTGCCGCGCGTGGGGAATTGCCTGCCCCGAATGAGCAGCAGCCCGGCTACGTGGGGCGCGGCCATCGAGGTACCCGATAAAATGGCGTAACGCCCACCCCGGTACGTTGAAGGAATTTTTACGCCATACGCGGCGACATCAACCACGTCATTGCCAAAATTGGAAAAACTGGCGAAGGCATCCGTGCTATCCACCGCCGAGACGGTGAATACATTGGCATGATTGAAACGACCGGGCGAAAAATTGCGGGCCGCTTGTCCTTCGTTTCCGGCGGCGATGGCAAAAAGAATACCCCGATCAGCGGCATTTTTTACCTCCCGATCCAGGATGGCCGACGTGCCTTCACCGCCTAAACTGAGGTTGACCACGTCGCCGGAACGACCATTTTGACTCACGTGGACCACCGCCGAAATAATACCGGATATCCGCCCCTCGCCGAGTTGATTGAGCACCTTGAGCGCCACCAGTTTGGCACCCGAGGCCACGCCCACGGTTCCCTGCCGGTTGTTCAACGCGCCAATAATGCCCGCCACGTGGGTACCGTGGCCGTTTTCATCATCCGCTGATGCTTGCCCGGTGATGAAGGAACGGCTGCGGTCCCGATCCACGTTGAGGTCGGGGTGGTCGAGGTCGATGCCGGTATCGATAATCCAGGCGGTTTTTTGGCTAAAATTCAGCCCGTTGCCGTAACCAGTTTTTCGCACGTCCCAGGTCAGGCTGCGGGGTTCGGCCACGTCGAGGCAGGCACACATCGACACGACTCGGTCGGGTTCGACCTCGGTTACGCGCGGATCCTGACGAAGGCGGGCCACCTGCTCGTCACTCAGATGAGCCACAAAACCCGACGTTGCCCCGGCAAACGTTTGCTCCAGGGCCGCTTCGTCGATGCGGTTGGTGGCGAGGATATCCCCCGAAACATCGGCCACACGCGCTTCGACCGGGCCGGAAACAATTGGATTTTGAAACGAGACGATGAATTCGCCGGGCAGAATTTCGCCGTTGCGGGCGGAGGCTTTGACGAGGCAATCCTCGGCGGGGCCAACTTCAGCATCGCGCCGACAGCTACCGATAGCCGCCAGCAAGCCCAGCAACAAGAGGGAAAAAGGGGAAACACGCTTCATGAAAACAGGTGGTTTTAGTAAACGTAGAAGCGTGTTTCAAATCTGTGAGAAATGATTGGTTTTGGGGCAGTTAATGCTGTACTATAAACGGTTTTTGGGTTGGAAAATTTCCTGAAATCCGGCAAAAAAAAGTGGCTTACCCTGCGTTTAGTGGGGC
>JAJAZB010000183.1 GCA_026785975.1 Cytophagaceae bacterium
ACATACCCCAACCCACCCGCCCCGCGGCGCAGGTGAAGGTAGTTTTTGAGTTACAATAATTCGTAATCGGACTTTCGAAAAAAAACCCCCACCCCCCAAAACGGGGCTTTTCAATCCGACGGTTTTCGCCCCTTTTAGGGGGTTGGGGGTATTTTTGCGAAAGTCCGATTACGAATTATTCTAACTCAAAAACTACCTTCACCTGCGCCGCGAGGCGGATGGTTTGGGGAATGTTGGTGAGGTCGGCAGTAAGGTTATCGAAACTGGTTACGGCTTGTTCGTTCAATTGGCCGGTTGCAAACGGGATAATTTGCCTGTCGAACACCGGATCCGTTTCTTCGGTATCCATCACCTTGCTCACGCGCTTGATGCGCCGGCTGGACGCTTTCGCTATGGCTTCGGCCTTGCGGCGGGCCACTGCCACGGCATTTTCCAGTAATTTTCCTTGAAACTCATCCGCCTTTGAAGCCCTGAATTGCGCCGAGACGCTGGTAAAACCCGCGCCAATCAATTTCACCAAAAAATCGGCGTATTGCCGCACGTTCGTTAGCGTGATGGTCACGACCTGGTTGGTCAGGTAGCCACCGGGCCGTTGCCGCCGACCGTCAAAGTCCATTTCCTGCCGAACATTGAACAACTGGTACCGCACGGCGCTGTCGGGCAGGGCGGCTTGTTTCAGAAACTGCACCAGACTGGCCTCCAGCCGTTTGTGCTTCTCGTAGGCCCGCTGAACGGTGAGCGAATCGCGGGCCGTCAGGTTGACGGTTAGCACAACCCGGTCGGCGGGGAGGTTGAGCGTGGCTTCCCCCAAGACCACGATGCGGTTGTCGGGGGAGGGCAAAACGGTGGGCGTTTGAGCGCGGAGCACCTGGCTGGAGATAATGAGTAGGAAACAGAGCAGGCGGGTCATGGAGGAAATTGGATGGTTAAAGATGTTTTTTCAAACCTTTATTTTTTGTCAGAGATTATCTGAAAATGTTGTCGGCGTAACCGCGCGGCGGACCGCCCCCAACCCCCTGAAGGGGGCTTAATTCAATGGTGGAAAAGCCCCCTTCAGGGGGTTGGGGGTTGCATCACTTTTCAGCCAATTTCATCACCACCGCGCCCAGCACCGCGCCGACGACCGGCCCCACGATGGGCACCCAGGCGTAGCCCCAATCCGAGGAACCTTTGCCGGGGATGGGTAATATCGCGTGGGCCAGCCTCGGCCCCAAATCACGGGCGGGGTTGATGGCGTAACCCGTTGGGCCACCGAGCGATAGGCCGATGCTCCACACCAGCAAACCCACAAAATACGGCCCGAAACCCACCGCCAACTGCCCGGCACCCGAAATGGCCCCCGACCCAATCACCAGCACGGCCGTGCCGATGGCTTCACTCACCAGGTTGTTGGCCGGGCGGCGAATCGCTGGGATCGTGGCAAAAACCCCCAGTTTACTCGCCGGATCTTTGGTCACGGCCCAGTGCGGGCGGTAGTGGATCCACACCAGCACCGCACCCACAAACGCGCCGAGTAGCTGCGCCGAGAGGTACGGGAGAAGATTGGAATAGTCACTTTTGCTGAAGGCAAACGCCAGCGTCACGGCGGGGTTGAGGTGGGCGTCGGCGCTACCGAAAGCGTTAGCGACAAAAATGCCCAGCATGACGGCAAACGCCCAGGCCGTGGCAATGACCATCCAGCCCGCGCCTTCGCCTTTAGAATCTTTCAGGAGGACGTTGGCGACGACGCCGTCGCCGAGCAGAATGAGCACGAGAGTACCCATAAATTCACCGAGGAAGGGAGAAGGATGCATGAAAATAGAGTTTAGAGAAGGTGTATTGGCACAAAGAAAGGATTTCCCCCGCACTCGCCAAAAACCATTCTTCGCTTTTACGACCCGCAACGGTACTTTTGTGTTTCTCCAGTAGGGTTTTGTCCCCCGAATCCACACCATGCACCTGACCGAACTCTCCGCCATTTCGCCCATCGATGGCCGTTACCGCCGACAAGTGGCCGAATTAGCTCCTTATTTTTCCGAATTCGGCTTCATCCGCTACCGCGTTCGGGTGGAGGTTGAGTATTTCATCGCCCTCTGCCAATTGCCGCTGCCGCAACTGAGTGAAGTTTCCGCCGAGGTGTTTCCGGCCTTGCGGGCGCTGTACGAAACCTTTTCGGAAGCCGATGCGCTCCGTATCAAGGCCATTGAAAAAACGACCAATCACGACGTGAAGGCGGTCGAGTATTTTTTGAAAGAAAGGCTGGAAAGCCTGGGACTGGGCGCGGCGCTGGAGTTTATTCACTTCGGCCTGACCTCGCAGGACATCAACAACACGGCCATTCCGCTGCTGCTCCGCGAGGCGATGGCCAGTCTCGTTAAACCGCTTTTTACGGACATCATCCACGACCTCGACGGTTTGGCCGAGCGCTGGGCCGACGTGCCGATGCTGGCCCACACCCACGGTCAACCGGCCTCGCCTACGCGTTTGGGCAAGGAATTGCGGGTGTTCAGCGAACGCCTGCGCCAGCAGATGATGCTCCTCAACGCGGTGCCCCACGCGGCTAAATTTGGCGGCGCCACGGGCAATTTCAATGCGCACCACGTGGCCTATCCCAAAGTGGATTGGGTGGCGTTCGGCACGCATTTCGTGCGGAGTCTGGGCCTGACGCGCAGCCGCTACACGACGCAAATCGACCACTACGACCACCTGGCGGCCTTTTGTGATGGCATGAAACGCCTCAACACCATCCTGATCGACCTCGACCGCGACGTGTGGGCGTACGTGTCGATGGGGTATTTTAAGCAAAAAATTACGGCGGGTGAAATCGGTTCGTCGGCGATGCCGCACAAGGTCAATCCGATTGATTTTGAAAACTCGGAAGGCAACCTCGGCGTGGCCAACGCACTGCTCGAACACTTCGCCGCCAAGCTGCCCATCTCCCGCCTCCAGCGCGACCTGACCGACTCGACGGTGTTGCGGAGCCTGGGCGTTCCCCTGGCCCACGGGGTTGTGGCGTTGAAATCGTTGCAAAAAGGACTGGCTAAACTCGAACTCAACGAGGCGGCCATTTACGCCGACCTTGAAGCCAACTGGGCCGTGGTGGCCGAAGCCCTGCAAACCATCCTCCGCCGCGAAGGGTACCCGCAGCCCTACGA
Organism: Cytophagaceae bacterium; assembly: GCA_026785975.1. GTDB lineage: Bacteria > Bacteroidota > Bacteroidia > Cytophagales > Spirosomataceae > JAJAZB01. The sequence continues at coordinate 3,135 of JAJAZB010000183.1, forward strand.
AGCGCTCAAAGCCCTGACCCGCACCAACGCCGCGATTACCGCCCAGACGATTGCCGTTTTTATCGACGAATTGGATATTTCGGAAGACATCAAAGCGGAGTTGCGGCGGGTGACCCCGTTTAGTTATTTGGGGGTGGAAGGGTGAAGGGTTTGTTCTAAAAAATTCGTTAAAAATCCCCTAAATTCTGTACTTTCGCCAAGACCACTACCGCTATGTCGCTTATACTTTCCTTTATCGAATCCGAAATCCAGGACCAGTACCTCTACGACGACAACCCGCGTCCGTGGATTATCGGGTTTAGTGGCGGCAAAGATTCGACTATGTTGCTGCAAGTGGTTTGGAACGCCCTGCTGAAAATTCCGGCGGAAATCCGCAACCGGCCCATTTACGTCATCTGCAACGACACGCTGGTCGAAAATCCTAAAATCGTTTCGTTCATCAAACGGACACTTGACGTGGTGCAGAAAGCCGCCGCCGAACAAAGTATCCCCATTACGGTGCATCGGACTACGCCCCGGCTCGAAGATACGTTTTGGGTAAACCTGCTCGGGCGGGGCTACCCAGCGCCCAACAACACGTTTCGCTGGTGTACCGAACGGCTCAAGATTAACCCGACGACGCGCTTTATTCAGGAGAAAATCAGCGAAAAAGGAGAAGCCATTATTTTATTGGGTACCCGCTCGGAAGAAAGTCAAAGTCGCGCCCGTTCGATGAAACGCCACGCCATGAAAACCGGACGACTGCGTAAGCACCTGCTGCCCAATGCGTTCGTATATGCACCCTTGCAGGATATCACGACCAACGAAGTTTGGCAATACCTCATGAAGGTGGATGCACCCTGGGGTGGGAAACACAAGGAATTGCATACGCTCTACCGCAACGCAAACGCGGGCGATTGCCCGTTGGTGATCGACGAAACCACGCCCTCCTGCGGCCAAAGCCGGTTTGGGTGCTGGGTCTGCACGGTGGTGAGCCGCGATAAGTCGATGGAGGGATTGGTGCTCAACGGCGACGACTGGATGGAGCCGCTCATGGAGTTTCGCGATGTACTCATCGACACACGCAACGACCGGAGTTACCGCGAAATGCGCCGACGCACCGACAGCCCGTTCAAAGAAGATGACCCAACAACCTGGGGGCCGTATACCCCGGATACCCGCGCTAAATTCCTGACCATGCTGCTCCGGGCGCAACGCGAAATTCAACTTTCGCAAGGAGAAGATATGCAACTGATTTCGCACCAGGAATTGGTCGCCATTCAGTTGACGTGGTACCGCGATGGAATTTTCAACCACAAAGTCGCCGATATTTACAATGCGATAAACGAACAACAACTCGATATGAGTAAACACGAAGAGAAGTTCAAGCGCGAGGAGCAACTGTTGCGGGATGTTTGCGCCGACAATCCCGATGATTTCAACCTGATTCAGGAATTGCTGACGCTTCAAAAGAACAAATCGCTGCTGGTAAAAAAGCGCAACCTCAAAGACGAATTGGAGCGGCATATTGAACTGCATTTGGCGAAAACGAAACGTACACCGGAAGCCGTTCATGCCTGAAACTATACTCGATTACTTCGTTTATGCTTTCTCGCACCTTCACCGCGATATGAAAAAGGGCGGTGCGCCCCACAAACCAATTTTACTGTTAAGCATTCTTCACGAGTACGAAACGGGCCAGATTCAGAGTAACCGAATTTACATTGCGCCTGAGTTAACACATTCATTTTCAATTTACTGGAATAGTTTGGTTACGACCGATCACACGATTGGATTCGCGTTGCCATTTTACCATTTGACAAATGAAAGAGGTAACTGGTGGCAATTGGTTGCAAATCCTGGCTGTGAAATTTGGTTGGAAAATAAAGGTTCGATGAAGAGTTTCAGCAACCTGAACGTCGCGGTTGCTTACGCCGAAATTGATCCGAATCTGGCAATGCTGCTGCTCAATAAAGATACCCGGCAAATTTTGCGAAAAACGTTGATGTCAACGTATTTCCCGGCCCAACAAAGCCAACCCGATATTCAGGAAGATGGCTACATCGGGAATTTGCGTGATGAAATTATTGAGGAAAGCCCGGCAACTTACAAAGCCAGAATTCTTGACCTGAAAACCAGACTTGACCCCGAAACCTACCAAGTTGAAGTCTACAATCGGGGTGCGGTATTTCGGCGCGAAGTCATTAAAGTTTACAATGAAACGTGCTGTATTTCAGGCGTTCGTGTGTCGGCAACGTTTACAATTACGATGGTGGATGCCTGCCACATCAGGCCGTTCGCTGTGCATTTTGACAACAGCCTGACCAACGGCATCGCGCTTTCCCCCAACCAGCACCGGGCGATTGATCCCCGGTTACTCGCCGTAAAAGACGATTACAGCGATGATCTTTCCAGCGCCTTCACCGAGAACGAA
>JAJAZB010000184.1 GCA_026785975.1 Cytophagaceae bacterium
AAAGTGTACCGGGTGGTGCCCTGAGTAGACGAAATGGCATTGGTTTTAGGAAAAGATGGAAAGTGAAAGGGATCTCCCTGCTCTGCGAGTACTCGGGGAGGTGATCGGAAATGATTACCTTTCAACCGCGCGGCGGACCGCGTTCAATTTTCAACTTCCTTGAAGCCCGATGCGTTACCTTGACCCCAAAAACGACCTGACGTTCAAGAAAATCTTCGGCGAGCACCCGCACCTGCTCAAGAGTTTTCTCAACGCCGTGCTGCCCCTGCCCCCCGACGGCCTCATCGAATCGCTCACCTACCTACCCGCCGAACTGGTGCCCGAAGTGCCGCTGTTCAAGTTTTCTATTGTCGATGTGCGCTGCGTGGATACCCAGGGGCGGCAGTTTATCGTGGAAATGCAATTGCTTTGGACGGACAGCTTCAAAAGCCGGGTGCTGTTCAACGCCTCCAAAGCGTACGTCCGGCAACTCGAACGCGGCGAATTTTACGAGGGCCTGCAACCGGTGTACGCGCTGAGTTTGGTCAATGAAATTTTCGAGCCTGCGCTGGAAGAGTACTACCACCACTACCAGATTGTGCATTCGCAACACCCCGACCGGCAGTTGGAGGGCCTGGAATTCATCTTCATTGAATTGCCAAAAATCAAACCTAGTACCTTCAGCGATCGGCGTTTGCAGGTACTCTGGCTCCAGTTTCTGGCCCAAATCAAAGACGGCAGCGAAACGGTGAACGAGGCGTTTTTTGGGGTCGATGAAATTCGGGAGGCCCTGAAGTTGTTGGAAGAATCGGCCTTCAGCCGGGCGCAGTTGGAGTACTACGACCGGTACTGGGATTCGGTCAGCACCGAAAAAACGTTCTACGCCGATGCAGAACGAATTGGGATGCGCCGGGGGATGGAACAAGGCATTGAACAAGGCATTGAACAAGGCATTGAAAAAGGCATTGAGCAAGGTATTGAGCAAGGTATTGAGCAAGGTATTGAGCGAGGTAAAGCCGAAGGTGAGCGGGCGAAAGCCATTGACATGGCCCGTTCCATGAAAAAAGACAGCCTGCCCGCTACGACCATTGCCAGGTACACCGGTCTTTCCGAGGAAGAAATCGAAGCACTTTGACCGGACGACTCCTTCGATTCAGAAAATTTTTTCAGGAAAACAACCCCATCACATCCTCCCGCGTCAGCGATTTCAAGAGGCCCGCTTCGGTGCTGATGAGGTCGGCGGCAACGGCTTTTTTGCGTTCCTGCAACTGGAGGATTTTCTCCTCGACGCTGTCCTTGCAAATCATCCGGTAGGCAAACACCTTGCGGGTTTGGCCAATCCGGTGGGTGCGGTCGATGGCCTGGCGCTCCACGGCGGGATTCCACCAGGGGTCCACGAGGTACACGTAGTCGGCCTCGGTGAGGTTGAGACCCACGCCGCCCGCCTTGAGGCTCACCAGAAACACCCGGCACTGCTGGTCGGTCTGGAAGCGGTTGACGCGGCTGGCGCGGTCGGTGGTTTGCCCGTCGAGGTATTCGTAGGGAATGTGCTGCTTTTCGAGGTGTTCGCGCACGAGGTCGAGCATTTTCAGGAACTGACTGAAAATCAAAATCTTGTGGTTCGAGGCGTTCTCCTCGATTTCCCGCACGAGTTCGTCCAGCTTGGCCGATTCATTGCCGTAATCGCCCCCGCCGCTGAGCAGGGCGGGGGAGTCGCAGACCTGCCGGAGTTTCAACAGCCCTTCCAGAATCAGAAACGCGGCTTTTTCCCGACCGACCAACGCCATCTCCTCGGCGATGCGCTGGCGGTAGTGTTCGCGCAGGGTTTCGTAGACTTTGCGCTGCTTTTTGCCCATTTCGCAGTACAAAATCGTCTCGGTTTTGTCGGGTAAATCCTTCGCGACTTCCTCTTTCGTGCGTTTGAGCAGGAAGGGGTAAATCAACCGGCGGAGTTCGGCGGCTTTGGTCGCGTCCTGGTGTTTGTCGATGGGGTTGGCGTATTCGGTGCGAAAAAACTCCCGCGAGCCGAGCAAACCAGGGTTGAGGAATTCCATCTGGCTGTACAAATCGAAGGTGTTGTTTTCTACCGGCGTGCCCGTCATCACGAGCCGGTTACGGGCCTGCAACACCCGCGCAGATTTGGCCGCCAGCGAGTCGGGGTTTTTGATGGCCTGCGATTCGTCGAGCACGATGTATTCAAACAGGATTGTTCGAAACAACTCCACGTCCGAGCGCATGGTGCCGTAGGTGGTTAGCACGAGGTCGTACCCGGCGAGGGCTTCGGCGGTTTTGGCCCGTTCCGGCCCGTGGTGGGGGATCAGGCGCAGATCGGGGCAGAATTTCTCCACCTCCGCCTGCCAGTTGAAGAGCAGCGAGGTGGGCACCACGACCAACGAAGTGGCTCCGGCGCGGCGCGTTTTCACTTCCCGCAAAAACGTGATGACCTGGAGGGTTTTGCCCAAACCCATGTCGTCGGCCAGGCAACCGCCCCAGCCAAATTCGTGTAGAAAATGCAGCCATTTGTAGCCTTCCACCTGGTAGGGGCGGAGGGTGGCCCGGATATTTTCGGGCAGGGGCACCGATTTGATTTCTCGGAAATTGAGCAGCTTTTGCTTTTTCTCGGCCAGCTCAATACGAATTTTTTCATCATCAATTTCGCCCAGCGCGTCGAGCAGGACGAAGTGGCGTTTGGAGAGGCGGAGTTCGTCGCCCTTGCCTTCGGCAAATTTGAGCAGTTGTCCGTAGCGGTCGAGCCAGTCCTGGGGCAGCAGGCCGAGAGAGCCGTCGGCGAGGGGCACGTATTCCTGGCGGTTGAGCAGCGCCTTGCGCACATCGGCCAGGGAGGCGAACTGGTCACCAAACTGAATTTCGATTCGTAAATCAAACCAATCGATGCCCGAACTCACCCGCGATTTAATTTCAGCCCGGTGGGGATTCAACTTGAATTTCTTCAGGTCTTTCGCCCCAAACACCGCAATATTCCGGCTTTTTGTTTCCTCGAAAAAACGCAGAAACCAGCCGCCTTCGGCCATTTTCCTGAAGGGCAGGTAAAAGAAATTCCGGTGTTGCTGCTCCGCAAAATCGGGGTGCAGGGCGCGGAGAAAACTGAGGACTTCCGCTTCGGCGGCGGGGTCGCGCCGGTCCTGGCGCAGGGCACCGTTGGTAAAATCCACCCGAGTACTCCGCCCGTCGTTGGGCAGTTCGATGAGGTCGGTTTCAGCGCCTTCGCCCGGTACCTCGTAGGCAAAGGCGGGGATGAGCAGCACGTGCTCGTCGTCTTCTTTCAGGTACACGCGCCCCCCGGCGAACGTCAGGGCGCGGCTTTGGGCCTGGGGCAGTTTTCCCAAATCGACCTCAAACTGTTGGGCCAGAGGCCGGATGAACTGCTCGAAAAACGGCAGGAAAAACGTTTTCCGCACCCGTACCGCCCCCGCCGCCGCGAAGGGTTGCAGTACGTCGAGGTCGGCGGGCGCGGCCAGTTTGTAGAGCGTGTTGCCCCGTTCGAGCAGCCAGGGATTCCCCGGTCGGCGCAGGTTTTTGAGCGGTATGATTTCCCCACCAATCCGCACGAAAGCCTCCACCGCCATGAACTCGTCGGCTTCCAGAACCTTGAAAAAAGGCTTCAATCGTTGCGGAGAAAGGATAACGGCGCTCATCGAAGCTAAGGAATGCCCGTAGGAATCCGGGTTGAGAAACACGCGTTTGCCCTGGAGCAGGTCGAAAAAATGGTCGAGGTACTGGCCCGTCCATTCCTGGGCGAAGCGGATTCCCTCCGGGCTGAGTTGCTCGGGCAGCACGTAATAAAAATACCCGCCCGCCAGCCCCGCTTTGCGGAGGGCATCGGCGAGTTTTTGGTAGTTGAAAAGCTGGCTGAGGTGGATGGCGTCGCGGTCGCTGCGGTCGATGAGCGGCAGGTCGTCGAGGCTGCCCTGACGAAGTTCCTTCAGGTGGGTGAGTTTGCCGGTTTTGGGATTTTCCTGAGCCACGAGCGGGGCGACGCTCAAACCGGGCAAGCCCAGGGCGGTGGAGATGAGGTCGAAAGAAAAAAGCAGCACCCAGCGACTTTCGATTTCCGGGGAGGATTTCCCCGAAACAACCAGCGCGGGTGGCGGCACCGACCAGCCCCGCCGCATTTTCTGCCAGTCCTGGTGGACGGGCTGGATGGAGGGGTCAAGCACGAGCAACTGGAGCTTGTCGGAGGCCGGGTCGATTTTGAAGTCGAACTTCCCTTTGAGGGTATCCTCCATCGAAAACCCGTAGGTGGCCAGCAACTTGTTTTTCTCCACCGTCCAGTCCTGGTTCATCGTGTCGAAGGCCCGCTTGCCGTATACCTCGCGCAGGCGGAGCAGCACGGCCAGTTTGTGAACGCAGAGCGGCGTGATTTGCTCGGCGTTGCAGGAGCAACTCGTGTACAGGCGGCCTTCGGGCTTGCGGGTCATCCGAATGGTGAACACTTCCTTCCGGTATGTCACTTCCGCTTCCACGGTTCCATCTTTGGCCGAGAAAATCCGCACGGTTTTCACGACGCTGCGCTGTTTCCAGACTTCGGGCGGGGTGTTATTTTGCAGGCGGTTGTCGGCGATTTCGGGCAGGGCCAACTCGGTGTCGAGCATGGTTTGGGTTTTGGGCGGGGCGCTCTCGCTTAGGAGCGGGGCCAGGGCCAGCAGCGCCGCCACCCGGTGTTTGCAGATGCCGCCCCAGTCGTACGGGCAGGTGCAGGTGCTGACGAGCGCCTCGGGGTTTTCCGCCTGAAATCCGCCCAGCGTGATGGTGTAGGCGTTTTCGCCACTGGCGCTTTTAATTCGAAACGTGGCGGCTCCGTTTCCCGAACGATCCAGGTTTTCGAGTTCGTAAAGACCCACGAGGTAGATACTTTCCCCCCGCAACAACACCGAATCATCGGTGTTGTTGCGAAGAAAACGATTGATGACGGCGTGGTTGACGAGTTTGGCCATGACCGCAAAAATAGCACAATCCGGTAAACCGGACTGAAAACTAACGGATCGGTGTGGCCAGACGGTTCACCTACCTGCGCTGGTTTTTACAATGGATTTTTTACCGAAACACCCAGTTTGACCACTGGCGGCTTACTCCAATACCTCCACTTTCAGTAAACTCGGGGCGGCTTTGCTGTGGTACACCCGGTGCGTGGCTTTGATAAAATCGGTCGAATCGGCTTCAAAAATATTGGGGACAAACTTCTGGGGGTTGCGGTCGATAAGCGGAAACCACGTGCTCTGCACTTGAACCATCACCCGGTGGCCTTTTTTGAAGGTATGCAACACGTCCTGCAACCGAAACGTCACGTCGGTCACCTGGGCCGGTTTGAACGGGATGGGTTTCGTAAAGCCGTTGCGAAACCGCCCACGCATGACCTCGCTACGCACCATCTGCTGGTAATTGCTGAGGGAAACGGCCTTGTTGGGCATGAAGGCGTGGGCCTTCTCGTCGGCTGGGTACACGTCGATGAGTTTCACTACCCAGTCGGCGTCGGTGCCCGTCGTGCTGACTTTAAGTTGAGACGTAATTTCACCGCCCAGCGTCAGGTCATTTTCCAGCACATCCGTCTGAAAAACGAGTACGTCGGGTCGGCGGGCGGCAAAACGCTGATCTTCGCTCATGTAATTGAAGGGCGTGAAACCGAGCATTTCCTGGTAATTTTCCGAGGCAGGAACGGGTTTCATCGGGTCGGAAACGTACTCCGAAAAGTCTTTTCCCGTCGGCTGCGGCGTTCCCGGCGCGATTTCGGAGAGGTGGCCGTTTTCCCGGAAAAACAAATTCATTTTCCGCGCCTCCTTCACGGGCCAGGCCCCAAACTGCCGCCATTCTTTTTTTCCCGTGTCAAAAAGATACGCTTCGGGCAAATCGGTTTTGCCATCACCCGCGCCCTTCAGGAAGTGGTTGAAGAATTTAGCCTCGATGTTTCGCTGGTAAAACGTGGCGACGCTATCGCCGAAATAAATATTGCTGTGGAGCGTGTGGCCGGTTTCCTGCGACCAGCGCCCGTGGCCAAACGGCCCCATGACCAGCGTGTTGTAAATGCCGGGGTTGGCCTTTTCCAGGGTTTTGTAAATCGTCAACGGGCCGTAAAGATCCTCGGCATCAAACCACCCGCCCACCGTCAGCACCGCGTGTTTCACGCCTTTAAGGTGGGGCACGATGCTGCGTTTCTGCCAAAATTCGTCGTAGTTGGGGTGTTGGGTGATTTCGTTCCAGAAGAAATTATCGGCGTAATATTTCTTAGCATTCTTGAGCGGACCGAGGTCCATGTAAAACTGATACCCGTCGGACGTACCGGGCTGCACCAGTTTGGGCAGCCACCAATGCTGAGGGGTGGGGCCGCCGGATTGAATGCCAAATACCGGAAACGTCGTGAAATATTGCTCGATAAACGCCCCGTTGTGGTGGAAATCATCGAAAAAAAAGTCGGCGATGGGCGCTTGGGGCGAGGAAGCCTTGAGCGCCGGATGCTGGCTCAAGGCCCCCGCAATCGTGTAATAACCCGGATAGCTGATGCCCCACTGCCCAACCCGGCCATTGTTGTTGGGGACGTTTTTGAGCAACCAGTCGATGGTGTCGTAGGTATCCGAGGCCTCATCGACCTCGCTGGGTTTGCTCTTGTTGGGAATGTGGGGTGTCATGTTGGTCCAGGTGCCTTCGCTCATGTATCGGCCCCGAACGTCCTGATACACAAATATATACTGCTCATTCATCAAGGTTTTTGAAGGCCCCAGGCTCGCCGGATATCGGTCTTCGCCGTAAGGCTCAACGGCGTAGCAGGTGCGCTGCATCAGGAAAGGAAGCTGATTTTGAGCCGAAGCATTTTTGGGCACGTACACCGCCGTGTGCAACTTCACGCCGTCGCGCATTGGGATTTTGTACTCGTACTTCTGGTAGTTTTCTTTTACCGAGGCGCTCTGGGCCAGAACGAAAGAAATTGAAAAGGTAAAAAGAAAAAGGTAAAGCAGGATTCGGAGTTTCATGGCAATGCGGTCTGGGTTTGGAAACGGCGTGAAACTTACGAAAACTGCTCGTTGGCTGCAAGTCAATTGAACGCGATGGCGGCGAAATGGGCGTGATTCGCTATTTTTGCGGGCCATTTCACTCCACGAATTGGTATCCCACGGTGAATTTGGGATGACAAAAACCAGGTCGAGTGAGTACCAATCCATCCCTCCGCATTGCCATTCAAAAATCGGGTCGTTTGAGCGAAGACTCGTTGCGTTTGTTCAAAGAATGCGGCATTAAATTCGACAGCGGCACGGGCAGATTGAAGTCGGTTGCGTCCAATTTCCCCGCTGAATTTCTCTTTTTGCGCGACGACGACATTCCGGGTTACGTCGAAGACGGCGTGGCTGACGTGGGAATTGTGGGCGAAAACGTGCAGGTCGAAACCGCCAAAGCCGTCGAAGTGGTATACAAACTGGGTTTTTCCAAATGCCGGTTGTCCATCGCCATTCCGCGCGGAGACCCGTACGAAGGCGTTCAGAATTTGCAAAACAAACGCATCGCCACCAGCTACCCGGTCATTTTAGGCCAGTTTCTGGCGGAACAGGGCGTGCGGGCAGACATTCACGAAATCAGCGGTTCGGTCGAAATTGCGCCGGGCATCGGGCTGGCCGACGCCGTGTGTGACATCGTTAGTTCCGGTAGTACCTTGATAAGCAACGGGTTGAAGGAAGTCGAAACGATTTTCCGTTCCGAAGCTGTTTTGATCGCCCACCCCGGCCTGCCCGCCGAAAAACGCAACACGCTCGATCAGTTGCTGTTTCGCATCAAGGCGGTTCAGGCGGCGGCAAGCAGCAAGTACATCGTGCTCAACGCGCCCAACAACGCCATCGAAACCATTGTTGCGTTGTTGCCAGGCATGAAAGCCCCCACAGTAGTGCCCTTGAGTACGCCGGGTTGGAGCGCGATCCATTCGGTACTCAGCGAAGAGGATTTCTGGGAAAAAATTGACGCCCTCCGGGCTGCCGGAGCCGAAGGCATTCTGGTTGTGCCAATTGAGAAAATGATTCGATGAAAAGCCCCCGTCCCCCGAAGGGGGCAATTGATAGATAGAAAAACGATGGAAATTATTCGTCTTGGTAACACCCCCTTTGGGGGATGGGGGGCTGGCTGGGAGCATTTACTTTCCCGCCCCGTGATGGATTTTGCGGAAGTCGAAAGCCGTGTCGCGCCTATTTTACGGCGGGTTCGTTCCGAAGGCGATGCCGCGCTATTTGAGTTTTCGCGCCAGTTCGACCATCTCGACCTGACCTCGCTGGAGGTGCCGGATAAGACTCTCGCTGCCGCCGAAGGCCAGTTGAGCGAGGCGTTGAAAACGGCCATTCAAACGGCCTACAGCAATATTCGCCGGTTTCACGAAGCACAAAAACAACCGGTCGAGAAGATTGAAACATCGCCCGGCGTGGTGTGCTGGCGCAAAAGTGTCGGCATCGAAAAAGTGGGCATTTACATCCCCGGCGGCACGGCGCCCTTGTTCAGCACGGTGCTGATGCTCGGCATCCCGGCGGCTCTGGCGGGCTGTCGCGAGGTGGTGCTTTGCTCGCCGCGTCAGCACCCGGCCATTTTGTACGCGGCTCACTTAGTGGGCGTGACGCGTATTTTTCGTTTGGGTGGGGCGCAGGCCATTGCGGCCCTGGCCTACGGTACGGAGTCGGTGCCGAAGGTGGACAAGATCTTTGGCCCAGGAAATCAGTACGTGACCACGGCCAAAATGTTGGTTGCCAAAGAAGGCGTTGCCATCGACATGCCCGCCGGGCCGAGTGAAGTCGCCGTGTACGCCGACGACACCGCACCGCCCGCCTTCGTTGCCGCCGACTTACTTTCCCAGGCCGAACACGGCGTCGATAGCCAGGTTTTGCTCGTTTCACAGTCCGAAAGAATGATTGAACGGGTACTTGCCGAGCTACAAACCCAATTGCCGATGCTCCCCCGCGCCGATTTTGCCCGGAAAGCCCTGGAAAACAGCAAGGCCATTTTGGTCGGGAGCCAGCAGGAGGCGATTGATTTGCTGAATGCCTACGCCGCCGAACACCTGATTCTGGCGGTGGAAAACGCGGAGGCGGTTTCGGAGAAAATCATCAATGCGGGTTCGATATTTTTGGGCAACTACACCCCTGAATCAGCGGGTGATTACGCTTCGGGCACCAACCACACCTTGCCCACCAACGGCTACGCACGGGCGTACAGCGGCGTTTCGCTGGATAGTTTTGTGAAGAAAATAACGGTGCAACACATTAGTCGCGAAGGCTTGCAGGCACTGGGTGCGACGATTATCGAAATGGCCAGCGCCGAATCACTCGAAGCCCACGCCAACGCCGTGCGGGTGCGGTTGAGCGATGAACGTCCCTCAGAAATTGGCCCAGCTGAAGCTGTAAGCTAATTTTTACCTGAATGAGTTCAAAAGGTTATTACACCAAGATTCACGGAGAAAGAAGAGATACACTGAGATTTCTTGGTGTAATAACCCTCCTGACCACTTTCACCAACCGAATAAAAATCCAGAATAGCCAACACGCGGGATGTTTCAACTACAAAATCTCATCCGTCCGCACCTACTCACGCTGACTCCCTACGCCACTGCGCGGGACGAGTACAGTGGGAAGGAGGGCATTTTTCTTGACGCTAACGAAAACCCCATAGGTTCGACGCTCGACGTTTCCGGTGCGACCGTCAACCGGTACCCGGATCCGTATCAATTGGCGATTAAGGAAAAACTCGCTCCGATCAAAGGCGTTCGGCCCACGCAGATTTTCCTGGGCAATGGTTCAGACGAAGTCATCGATTTGCTCATCCGAGCCTTTTGCGAACCAGGTCTGGACCAGATTCTGATTTTACCGCCAACCTATGGGATGTACGAAGTATCGGCGACGATCAACAACGTTGAGGTGCAGAAAGTATCGCTAACGGCTGACTTTCAGATAGATACTGGCCGGGTGTTGGACGCAGTCGATTTCAATACCAAAATTATCTGGCTGTGTTCACCCAACAATCCGAGCGGTAATCTGCTCGACCGGGTCGCGATGTTGCGCATCATCGAATCGGTCGATTGCCTCGTGGTCGTGGATGAAGCCTACAGTGACTTTGCGCCCGAAGCCTCGCTGCTGCCCGAACTCGACGCCCACCCCAATCTGGTCGTGATTCAGACGTTTTCCAAAGCCTGGGGGCTTGCGGGTTTGCGGGCGGGAATGGCCTTTGCTCAGGAAGACCTCATCGGGTTGCTCAACAAAATCAAACCACCCTACAACCTCAACGTTTTGACTCAACAACACCTGTTGACTGCGCTGGAAAACGCCCCGGAAAAAGACGAAATGGTGCGGCAGATTCTGGCAAATCGCGAAACATTACGCGCCCAACTGGAATCCTTACCCATCGTCGAGCAAGTATTTGCCTCGGATTCCAACCAGTTGCTGACCCACTTCACCGACTCAACTGCGGTGTTTGCCTATTTGCTGAGTCACCTAATCATCGTCCGGGATCGCTCAAAGGTCGTGCGCTGCGAAAACTGCCTGCGCATTACCGTGGGCACGGCGGAAGAAAACGCCCAATTAATCCGTTTACTGAATGAATTTCCGGTACCGGAAAAATCACCGATTAGCGTTTAGGTTTAGTTCGATCAGCCTTCATCTCCCCATGAAAAACCAGCTATTCCGCCTTGCATTCGTTCTTGTTTGCGCTCTGCCCGTTGCGTTCAGTGTCCAGGCTCAGGGTGGCCCGCAAAGTTGGGCAGTTGGTCTCCGGGTGGGCGAACCGATGGGCCTCAGCATCCGAAAGTACTTCGGCGAAGATCACGCGTTCGACGTCAACGTGGGCACGTACGGTGCGCTTTGGGGGGTTGACCGTAAGTACGGAGGCACTGGGCATTACAAGAATGTGGGCCTGGCTGTCAATGCCAACTACTTGTGGCTGACCAATTTATCGAAGAGTGGCAACTTAAAAGCCTACTACGGCTTCGGTGGGCAGATCAACTCGCGGCGCAATTATCCTGACCGGCTCAACGGGAATTATGAGAGCAAAATCGGCATTGGTGGCAGTGGATTGGCGGGCGTCGAGTTGTTCCTGGCCGATTCGCCGCTTTCCGTTTTCACCGATCTGGGGCTGTACATCGAAGTACTCCCCGTGCCTGTTTTTACCCACGTTCAGGGCGGGATTGGGGTAAGATTCAATTTCTGATGAAGCAAAGAATTTTTTTGTCATCCCGAGGAACGAGGGACCTTGTATTCGCCATCCAGCAAGGTCCCTCGTTCCTCGGGATGACAAAAAAAGGTTTTGAAAAGCACGCCTCCTTACTTTTATGGTTTATCCCAATTTTACGGGCGCATTTCGTATTTTGCTTTCTCAACGCCGCAACTCCTGAATGGCCCTCTTCAAGATTTATTCCTCCTCAGCCGGTTCCGGCAAAACCTACACGCTGGCCAAAGAATACCTCAAACTGGCCTTGATGGACGACCCCGAACGGGGCGAGTTTAACCCTGGGTACTTCCGGCGCATTCTGGCCGTGACGTTTACCAACGACGCCGCCCACGAAATGAAACAGCGCATCCTGACGTACCTGCGGGGCTTTGCGCACTTCACTGACTTGCCGGATGCCGAACGGGGCAAAATCGCGAAACTCCGCGCCGATGTCCTGAAAGAACTCAACGAACAGCCCAACCAGACCCACCTCAGCGAATTCGACCTCAGCCAGCGCGCCCTGCACACGTTTGGCCGGATGCTGCACCACTACACCGACGTGGCGGTAGGCACGATTGATAGTTTTACCCAGCGCGTGGCGACAGCTTTTGCCGAAGAACTCAATTTGCCCGCCAATTTTGAGGTCAGTCTCGACCAGGAAACCCTGCTCGAAGCCGCCGTGCAAAACCTGTTGGCTAAGGCGGGCCACGAGGATTTTGCCGACCTGACGGAAGCCCTGCGCGAATTTGCCGACGACAAAGTCGACAACGGGAGCAATCCCAGTCGGCTGTCCATCGACCTCGTGGACTTTGGCAGCGTACTCCTCCAGGAACACCGCCACGATACCCTCGAACGCCTGCGCAACCTCCGGCCCGCTGATTACAGCCTGCTTCGTCAACGACTGACGGGTTTCCTGACCCGGATGGACGAAGAGATGCGGACGCAGGCGCTCGTAGCCCTGAAACTGATCGAGGAAAAAGGGCTGGTCGTGGAGGATTTTTATTACGGCAAAACGGGCATCTTTTCTTTTTTCAAAAAATGGGCTGAAGCGCCGGATTTTGAAAAAACAGAACTTGGCGTCAACGCCCGCAAAACCCTCGACGAGGATAAATGGCAGGGTACTAAAATTTCCCAATTCAACCGGGATGCGCTGGATTCCATCAAAGATCAGTTGCGCCTTTGCGCCGAAAACCTACAGGCCACGCACCAGCAACATCAGGCCAAATACATCCTGTTTCGACAAATGAGCAGCTTGCTGCAACAACTGACGCTACTGGGGCATCTCCGCGAAGAAATCGCTCAATTGCAAAAAGACACCGCCCAGGTGCATTTGTCCAACTTTGGGAAAGCCATTCTCAACGTCGTGCTCAACGACCCGATGCCCTTCGTGTACGAGCGCCTCGGCGAACGCTACCACCACATCCTGATCGATGAATTTCAGGATACTTCCACCACGCAGTGGACCAATTTTCTGCCGTTGGTGAGCAATGGGCTGGCGGGTGGCTACTTCAGCCTGGCCGTGGGCGACGGCAAGCAGGCCATTTATGGCTGGCGCGGTGGCGAGATGCAGCAAATCGTACACCTTCACTCCCGCAAGCTCGACCTCTTGCTGCCACCGGTGACCGATGCCCGCCACGGGATTCTGCGCGACCATTACCTGCCGCTCCAGTTGGGCCTGAAACCCGAAGTATTGGCGACTAATTTTCGCAGTTGTGCCGAAATTATCGACTTCAACAACGATTTTTTCAGAACGACCCTGGAAAGTAAACAGGCCGAGTTTCCGCTGTTGGGGTCGGTGTACCAAACGTATCTTCAGGAAATTCCACCCGACGCCCGCCGGGGCGGGCAAGTGCAAATCGACTTTTTGGAACCCGATGCCGAGGCCGACGAAGCGCCCATGCTCACGCGTTTGCTGGCGTTGATCCACGAAGCGATGGCGGCCGGGTACACCCTGCGCGACGTGGCCGTGTTGTGCCGGTTCAACAAGGACGCTAAACAAATTGCCGGTTTTTTGAAAGAAAAAGGCTTCGCCGTCGTCTCGACTGATTCGCTGTTGCTGCGTTTTTCGGAACCCGTCAACTTTGTTCTGGCCCTGCTTCGGGTGCTGCACGCCCCCGACCAAACGCTGCACCGCTACGAAGCGCTGTATTTGTTTCACCGGTTGGTTTTGGAAAAAGAACCCGATCAGGAAACCACCGAGGCCATTCAGCGGGCGGTCAGTAACCCGGATCCGCAGGCATTTTTCGGGCATTTGGCGGTGCATAAATATTTTCTTGATGGCTTTGCGCTCCAGCAGGCGGGGCTGTACGAACTCACCGAAAAACTCATCGTGACGTTCCGTCTTTTTGACCACAGTACCGATGTGGCTTACCTGTTTCGGTTGCTCGATGTCGTGCTTGATTTTGGCAATAAACAAAGCGCCCACCTGAGTGATTTTTTGCGGTTTTGGGACGAGAAAAAAGACAAATTATCCATTCAGGTGCCCGCCGGGGCGGAAGCCATCACGGTGACCTCGGTCCATAAAGCCAAAGGGCTGGAATACCCCGTTGTGCTGGTGCCCTACGCCGACTGGACGACGGCGGTGCGGACGGGAAGTACGCTTTGGGGCGAACTGGACGACGTGGCGTACGAAGAATTCGACTTTGGTACCGACGAAATCGGCGTGGCCCGCCGTCTGGTTACGGCCCCCTTCAGATACGCTAAGGTACTGAACCTCACTGTCTTGTCGGGGCAGTACCAACGAGAGGAGGAAAAGACGTTCATCGAAAATGTGAATATGCTGTACGTTGCCCTGACCCGGCCCACCGACCGCCTCTACCTGATCGCCAAACTGGACAAAAAAAGTGGTTTGCCCAACCCCAAAACCGTCGGCAATCTGCTCTACGAATACCTGAAGGCCAAAGGCGAGTGGCAAATGGACCGGTATTGCTACTGCCTCACGTGTGGCCAAAATAAACCGGCGGGCGGGCCGCTAAAAGCCGGGAAAGAGGTTTTTATCATTGAAACCGTGATTAGCCACGACCGCACCGACCGGGTGCGCTTGCGGCGGCTGGCCGAAAAATTATTCGATCTGCAAAACGCGGAGAAAAGCCGCGAGCGCGGTAATAAATTTCGCGCGGCACTCGCAAAGGTAAAAACTGAAGCCGACGTACCCCGCGCCCTCGACGCCCTGGTGCGCGATGGCTGGTTGACGCCGGGCGAAACGCCGGAACTGCGCCGGAGTATGGAATTCCTGATTGGGCACGCCCAAATAAAACCGCTTTTTGCGGAAGGATTACGGGTTGAAATTCAGAAGGAAATCCTGGTTCCACCCGATGAAATGCTGCGCCCCGACCGCGTGGTTTGGCTAACCGACCGGGTGGTGGTGGTGAACTTTAAAACGGGAGTTCCCAATGAAAAGCATTCGAACCAACTCCGTCGTTACGCCGAATTGTTCCGGCAAATGGGTCACCCGCACGTGGAGGTGTTACTGGTGTATTTGAAAACGGGCGAGGTGATTACGGTTCTTTGAGAAAGTCCAATTTAACAAATCCCTTTTCACATGAGAAAAACGCGGATCGTCTGGCCTGATGCACTCCTGAAAACGCTCGTGGTTTTGGGGTTTATCGTCAACGTTTCTTCCTGCGCTATGTTCAGCAAGCCTTCAAAACCGGCCAACGTTAATTCCGCTCGTCGGTCGGCGTCCGAACGAACCGCCCCGACTGTCGCCCGGCCCCGCGATCATTCGATCCCGCCGGGTAGCCCCGTCAGCAATCTGATTGCCACGGCCCGCTCGTACATCGAAACGCCGTACAGCACGGGCGGAAATACCAGCGTCGGCCTGGATTGCTCCGGGTTCGTGTGCGTTTGCTTCCGGCAGGTGGGGGTGAGTTTGCCGCGCGTAGCCCGGCAGCAGGCCGAATCGGGTAGCCCCGTCGCCCTCGACGAACTTCAACCCGGCGACATTGTATTTTTCAACATCAACAAAAATCCGGTCATCAACCACACGGGCATCGTCACCGAAATACGTGGGCCGGAAGAGGTGTGGTTCATCCATTCCTCCAGCAGCCGGGGCGTTCGCGAGGCCAATCTGTTTACGCCCTACTGGCGAAATTCGTTTGCCCGCGCCCGACGAGTAAGTGAGTTAAAAGTTGAAAAATGAGAATTGAAAATTGAAAATTTAAAATTGAAAGTTGAAAAATGAAAATTGAAAGTTCAAGACAAAGAATTCTAAATTTTCAACTCTCAATTCTCAACTTTCAACTCTCAATTTTCAACTCTCAACTCAATGATGGCATATGGCTCCAGGACGCTGGCGCGGGTTTGGTGGTTCAAAAATTCGAGCGAAGGTTGGCTGACGTGAAAGTAATGAAAGGTAGCTAACCGGTTGACCGAAAACCCGTTCCGGCGCAGCGAATCGGCTTCTTTGGCCGATGTGAAAATCCGAACCGGTTGCCGGGCGGTGGCCACTCGCAGGGTGCTGTCGTTGTGGTAAATCAGGGGTCGATGCAGGTAAAACTCAAAGGCAAAGGAGCCTTCGCCGTACACGCCCACCGGCCCCGAATTCTGATTATTCAGGAAGGCGGCGGCTTTCATTCCCGCTTGGTATTGCAACATATCGGGAAACAGAAACAGGTTCAGAAATCCGTAGAGCAGGACGCTTGCCCCTACCGTCCGGCCCAGAATGGCCGGGAGCGTTGCGCCCCGAAAGAGCCAAATCGTAGCAACTGCCGTCAGGACAATCCAGAACCCCGCCCAAACCGCGCCTTCGGGCCGGAAAAGTACGAGCAAAAAGACCGCCAGTACTCCCAGCAGAATGCCAATAAACGTTTGGGCCCAACTCCAGGCCCGCAGTGCTTTTGCCGAACGTAAATCAACCAGAAAATGGGCCGTCAGGATGGCATAAAACGGGAAAACAATGTTGAGGTAATGCGGCAACTGGAAGCTGGACAGGGAAAAAAGCAGGAAGGTCGCCAAGCCCGACCCCAGCGAAACGTACTCGGGAACTTGATCGGATTGCCGTTTCACGATGCGCCAAAGGTTTCGACCCACCGCCGCGTAGAGCAGGAGCGACCAGGGTAAAAACGCCCAGAGCAACGTGTGCAGGAAGAAGGCCGGATCGCCCGCGCCCCGAATCGGACCGGTGTTGAAAAACCGCCCGAACTGACTATCCCAGAAAAAAAAACGTACGCCCGATACGCCGGTTTGCCCGAAAACTACTTTTTCGGGATGAACATCGAATTGCTGGTACAGGCAGTAGAGTTCGGGTAGCGTGAAGAGTAAAGTCAGCGCGAGGGCCAGGTACCAGCGGGGGCGCAACAGTTCGCGCCACTGGCCCTTGAGTACCCAGTGCAACACCAATCCGGCACCAATCGGTACCAACACAAACGGCCCCTTCGTCATCAGGGCGCAAGCCGTCAGCAAGGCTCCCAGTACCAGATGGATTCGTTGACCGCCCTGAAACACCCGGAAAAAGTGGTACACACTGCCAATCACCAGGCCCGTCAGGTAGGGTTCGGCGCGGACATCGTTGTTCGACAAAACGAGGTGGTAGGGCGTCAAAACCACCAGCATTGCCACCTGCGCCACGATTTTTGGGTAAACCAACCGGGCAAACCGGTACGTGTAGGCAACGCCCGCGAGCCAGAATAGAAACGCCGGAAATTTATACGCAAACGAGTTGATGCCGAACAACCGGTAACTCAGGGCCGTCACCCAGAACGGAAAATGAGGTTTGTCGAGCCAATCTTCGCCCCGCACCATCAGGTTGACAAAATCGCCCGTTTGCGCCATCGTTTTGGCAATCGTGGCGTAAAGTGCCCCGTCAGGCTCCATAATCGGCGGCACCAAACCAGTGGCGTTGAGGAGAATTCCCGCGAAAACAAGACTGTAAAACCAGAAATCGGAGCGGGGCGCGGGTTCGTTCATGGGGCGAAGATAAGTAGCCCCGGCGTTTTAGTGGAAAAAGAAAACTCTGTAGCGTTTTGTCATCCTGAGGTACGAAGGATCTCGTCAGGGACTCAGGAAAGCTGGCATTACGGGCAGGTTCCAACCAGATCCTTCGTACCTCAGGATGACAAAAAACCTACCGCACCACCTTCACCGTTTTAACCTCCTGACCACTGCTGACGCGCAACAGGTAAAGACCCGGCGGCTGGCGGGCGATGTCCCAACGAAGGCTTTCTTCGGCCTGAGCGTTGGGAATGACCTGTTCGCGGAGGGCAACCCCGGCCAGATTCGACAGCAATAGCCGGACTTCCTGACCCCCGGCTCCCCGCACCTGAATATCCATCAATCCCTGCGTAACCGGATTGGGACTGACCAGAACCTGCAACCCGGTTTCTTCGCCGCTACTGGGTAGTGCCAAACTATTGTTGGTGCAGGTGCGGACCCGAAAAGCCGCCGACTGGTTGGAAGCCAGGCCATTGCCGCCAACTACCCGGAGGCGATACCCCGATCCGGCGGGCGTCTCGACGGGGATGGTCATGGGGACCCCGCCGGGGAGTAGCGGCCCGACCACTTTGGGATTGGCAAAACTACCCGACGCGTTGGAAAGCTGCACCTTGAAATAGTCGGAGGGGAAGGGCGCGGGG
This sequence comes from Cytophagaceae bacterium, assembly GCA_026785975.1. Classification (GTDB taxonomy): domain Bacteria; phylum Bacteroidota; class Bacteroidia; order Cytophagales; family Spirosomataceae; genus JAJAZB01. The sequence continues at coordinate 17,730 of JAJAZB010000184.1, forward strand.
CAGTTGAGCGTGTAGGTGGCCGTGAGGGAACCCCCAATGCACACGGGCACCCCGGCCACGGTGGGCGTGGAAGTAAATGCCAACGCCGTCACGCCGAATGCGCTACTGGGCGGACTTTGCAAATTGGGGTTGGTGCCGATAATGCGAATCCGGTATTTTACGCTGCCAGCCAGGCCAGCGGGGAGCAGGACGTTGGTCGATGAATTGGGTTGCACGGGTTGCAGGATGGTGCCGGGAAAGTTGCCGGAGGCATCGGAAAGCTCGGCTTTGAAAAAATCCGGGTTGCCCACCGGAGCCGGACAGTTGTCGCCCGTGCTGAAACTCACGCCGACGTACTGGCCCGCGCAGAGCACCGCCGAACTAAGCGTCGGCGCGGTGGGGATGCGGAGGGGAAGCACCGTAACCGTCGCGGCCTGAGCGCTCACGGCCTGGCTGCATTGGTTGGCATCCTCGACGGAGAGCAACGTGTAGGCGAACGTACCGGGGGTATCCGTCGACCGGGGCAAGGCGATCAAGGAGCCGTTGCTGGTGGTGATGGTTTGGCTGGAACCGCCGTTCAGTTGGTACGTAAACGTGTACGGAGTCGTGCCATTGCTGCCGGTAAACGTCACCGAAGGCGGGGAACTTCCCTGGCAAACGGTCGTTGTGCCCTGAATCTGGGCGGTGGGCAAGGGATTGACCATCACCAGCAAAGGCGTCGAAAAGGCATCCGGGCAAACGCCCCGGCCCAGAATCGACCGGAAATACGTAGCGGACGTGAGCGCGGCCGTTGTGACGGTCACGTCGCTACTGGTTGAAACGGTTTGCCAATCGACTTGATTGGGCGAAGTCTGAAGTCCTTTAACGACGCCATCCCAGCCTTTGCGCTCCAGCGTGGCGGTGGAGTTGAAACAAACGGCGCCTGGTCCGTCGAGCGTACCGCCAACGGGCGGTTTATCGACCGAAAGCGTGACGGAATTGTTGGTCGAAAAGGGGACGTTGCAACTGGGGTTTAGCGTGGTGTTGGTCAAGCCCGTGATCACGAGTGCCTGACCGTTGAGGGTATTCGATAAACTGGACACGGTAAAACTTCCCAGACCATGGCCTTTGGAAATCACCGAAACGGGTGTCTGATCTACACCCGCGATGGAATACGCGACCGACATCGAACTATTGAGGAGTAAGCCCGACAACTGGATGGTGGCACTACTGCCGCTGCACACCGTAGCGGCCTGAGCCACCCCGCCGAGCGTGGGGCGGGCATTGATACCAAACGCCTCACTCTCCGGGCTGATGATGGCGGGACTAACGCTGCGGATTCGCACCTGGTAGCCCGAACCACCGGGTAGCCCGTCGGGCAAAGGCAGGCTGTTTGACGTGCCCGGCTGAACGACCTTCGAGGTGACGGGATTGGTAAAATCACCGTTCTGGTTGGAGAGTTCGGCGATGAAATTGTCGCCACCACCGAAACCGTCAGCGCAAGTCGTGTTGAAGGAAACCGGGATGGATTGCCCGGTACAAACCGGGGTGCCGCTCACGCTGGGCGCCGCCACAAAATTGGTTGGCTGGATGGTTAGGGTAGAAACGTCTGAATCGTACGTACTGCCGCTGCTCAACCAGGAACCTCTGGTTTCGACCCGGCAAAAATACTGGCCGGATTGACCGGGCTGGACGTTCGTTAAAGTGAGGGTCGCACCCCCACCCGCATATTGGCTATTGCCGTTTACAAGCTTGTACCAGGTGCGATGGTACCAACTGCCGGAAACGGTGATAGAAACGGTTGCCCCCTGGCAAACGGTTTGGGAAGTGGGCGAAACACTTTGGGCGAAAGAGGCCAATCCGCTCAGGCAAATGGCCAGGATCAGCAGTAGTTTTTTCTTCATGATGCAGGTTGGTTTAAATTCAGTGATTTGAATTGTGAATTTGTCACGCCGGCCTAACTCAGCGTGACAAATACGGGGTCAGCACGATTTGCCTGTCCCAGGTAAAACGCCATCCCCGCCTTACTCCGGCAAGTTGAAGTGCTTACAGACGGTTGCGTAATCGCTCCAGTTGATGGTCAGTCGAACCGGATTGTAATCTTCATTGGGAATCGTCAGCACCCGCAGGGCCGTAAACACACTTGGCTGATTGGTACTTGTCTTGGATTGACGGGTCAACGCAATCGTCGGTGGTGCCGATGAGGGCGTCTTAAGCACAAATGAATAGGCATTCTGGTCACCGCCGAGGCTATTGGGGAGTTGGTGCCAACCCTCGATCTGCTCCATTTTTACATAAACCAATACGTTGCGATTGTTGAGGCTGATTCCGTTCAGCGAAAAATCATCGCTTCGGCTGAGCGGATCGCCACTGCCCGTAATTACAATCGGCTTCTGGAACTTAAAGAGCATCACGTTTCCCTGACCCGGCGTACCCCAAATTCCTTTGGGATCGGCGTTGGATTGGGTGGGCGTTGGCACGACATCGGCGGTATCGCACGAAGCGGTCAGCAAGAGTAAACCGGCGCAGGAAAGCGCCATGAGGGAATGAAAGGAAGTTTTCATGGTTTTATTTGAGGATTGTACGTGAGAAGAAATAAAGAAGAGGGAATGATAACGGTTGAAATAAACGTCAATAGGAATTCACGGGTGGTTGGGGCTTCAGCCAAGCGGTCCACCCGGCATTTCCGGCGGAGCGGATTCTCTCGTCTGAACCATATCGTATCCGTTTGCGCCGGAAAACCGGTATGGCGGATTACCCGCAATCGGGCTTCGGGTTGTCGATTAACCTGATAGGTCTCGGCTTCGTCGGGGGTGCCCATGCGGATGGCCAGGCCGGGTACCTCGTTGACTGATCGGCGTTGCATCGTCGCGTCATACACTTCCCGATGACGTGGGTGCCGGGGATTTCCCCGTGATACGTACACCGTCGGGTTCAAACCGGCGTGTACGTAGACCTTCAGTTGGGTCACGTCCTGGGAGTAGGCATCGGTGTTGAGCCAGGTGCCCTGGTACTCGTTCTGGCCATTGGCGGGAGGCTTTGTTAATAAAGTCAGCAAGGCGCTGAGTGCGATGAATAATTTCATGGGAAGAAAGAGATAGAGTTGAAAACTGCGGCGCGGTAGGTGTAGCGGGAACCTGATGACGTTGCGCCGTTTGAACAGGACAAAGGTGGAGATTCAACGCGCTGGTAATCAAGGGGGAAAAGGCGGTATTTTAGGGGGTGTTTTTCCCGGTGAGCGGGGGGTATTTTTCCCGTATTTGCGGTGG
>JAJAZB010000185.1 GCA_026785975.1 Cytophagaceae bacterium
GAAAACTTTGAAATTCAGGTTCTGCCCGCGTTTCGGTGCGACAAAGTGCTTTGGATCGACGACCTGATTAATTTCAACGAGTACCTCAATCGCCTGGGCGAAGCCGCCGACGTCGGCATCGCGACCTACGCTGATTTGCTTCATGCTTTGCGCCGTCGTCACGATTTCTTTGCCGAAATGGGCTGTCGGCTCAGCGACCACGGCGTCGAGCAACTTTACGCCGATCCGTACACCGAGGAAGAAATTGAGACGATATTTGCCGGAGCACGGGGTGGCCACGCACCCGACGGCGTGGAGACCCGGCAATTTCGCTCGGCAATGCTGATTGAATTGGCCCGAATGGATGCGGAGAAAGGCTGGACGCAGCAGTTTCACCTCGGTGCCCTGCGCAACAACAACGCCCGGCTTCTAACGCAACTTGGCCCCGACACGGGTTGGGATTCCATCGGGGACTTCGAGCAGGCGCGTCCGCTGGCCCGTTTTCTAAACCGATTGGATGCCGAAAACCAGTTGGCCAAAACCATACTTTACAACCTCAACCCGGCCGACAACGAAGTAATCGCGACGATGGTCGGCAACTACAACGACGGTTCAGTACCGGGTAAAATTCAGTTTGGCTCAGGTTGGTGGTTTCTCGATCAGAAAGACGGCATGGAACGTCAACTTAATGCCCTCTCCAACATGGGTCTGCTCAGTCGGTTTGTGGGGATGATCACCGATTCGCGGAGTTTTATGAGTTATCCCCGCCACGAATACTTCCGGCGGATTTTGTGCAATTTGCTGGGCCAGGACGTTGAAAATGGCGAACTTCCCAACGATCCCGAATGGCTGGGCAAGGTGGTCGAAGGAATTTGCTACGACAATGCGAAGGCGTACTTTGGATTTTGAATGAAAATCCGAACCAGAAAAAGTTGGCAACTTTTTGCAGATAATTTTCTGATGGTCAACGATTTGGAAAGTTGTCAACTTTTTTAATACAATCCTCAAAAAGTAAGCATGAAATCAGTTGTCACGTTCGGGGAAATTATGATGCGGCTCAGTACGCCGGGTTTTGGTCGGTTTGTGCAGGCAGGCAGTCTGAATGTCAATTTCGGCGGCGGGGAAGCCAACGTGGCGGCCGCCGTGGCCTACCTCGGCATTCCGGCCCGGCACGTGACGCGTTTTCCGGCCAACGAGTGGGGCTACGCTGCCGCCGCCGCCTACCGACGCTACGGCGTGGATACGAGTGGGATTGTTTTTGGCGAAAACGAACGCATTGGCGTTTACTTTCTGGAAACCGGCGCGATGCTACGCTCCAGCAAAGTGCTTTACGACCGGGCCGGTTCGGCCTTCGCCACACTCGATCCTTCCGGGTTTGATTGGGAAGCACTTCTGGCCGACGCCCAGTGGTTTCACTTCACCGGCATTACGCCCGCAATTTCGGCGACTGCCGCGCAGGCTTGCCTGCAAGCGGTACAAACGGCCAATCGCCTCGGAATTACGGTATCGGCGGATGTGAATTCGCGAAAAAATCTCTGGCAATGGGGCAAAACGTCGGCGGAGGTGATGCCCGAACTCGTAGCGGGTTGCGATTTGATTGTCTGCGGGAAAGGCGACGCCGAAGAACTCTTTGGCATCACGGAACTGAAAGGCGAAGACAAAGGCTTCATCTCGATTTGCAAGCAGATTCAGGAACGTTTTCCCCGCGTGAAAAAAATTCTTACCACCAAACGCGGCTCCGTTTCAGCCACCCACAACACGCTGATGGGCCGCTGCTGGACGGGCCAGGAACTGCTCCAAACCACGACCTACGACATGATGCCGATGATCGACCGCATCGGCGGCGGCGACGCGTTTCTGGGCGGTTTCATTTACGGCACCCTCACCTACCAGGACGATCAGAAAGCCCTGGATTTTGCCACGGCGGCCTCCGCCCTGAAACACTCGGTGGAAGGCGACTTTAGCCTGGTTTCAGTCCCGGAAGTGGAGGCCATCATGCACGGCGAAACGACGGGGAAACTCAGTCGATAGTTAAATTGAAAGTTGAAAATTGAAAATTGAAAATTTTCGGTCTTGAAACTTTCAACCGTGCCCAACGCGGCGGACCATTCTCAATTTTCAATTTTCAACTTTCAATTTAATATGGCTTCTCATTCCCGCATCCACGTATACAATACCGTGTTGGCGCATCCGGTGATGCCCATTTTTCACCACAACGACCTCAATGTGTGCAAGCAAATCCTGACGGCTTGCTACGAGGGCGGGATTCGGATTTGTGAGTTTACCAACCGAGGGGATTTTGTTCATGAAACTTACGGCGAACTCCGCAAATTTGGGCGGGCCAATTTCCCGGAGATGGTCATTGGCGCGGGTACCATCGTGGACGCAGGCACGGCCGCGCTGTACATCCAACTCGGGGCCGATTTTCTGGTAGCCCCGGTACTTCACGAAGACGTGGCGCGGGTGTGTAATCGTCGGAAAATTGGCTGGATGCCCGGTACGTACACGCTCAGCGAAATCTCGCGGGCCGAAGAACTGGGGGCCGAATTTGTCAAGCTCTTTCCGGGTCAGGCCACGACGCCGGATTTTGTCAAAGCCATCAAAGCGCCCATGCCCTGGACGAACATTGTGGTAACGGGCGGCGTCGAACCCACCGAAGCGAGTATGCGGGCCTGGTTTGGGGCGGGGGCTTCGGCGGTGGGCATTGGTTCCCAGCTTTTTCCGAAGGCCATGATCGAAGCCAACGACTGGCAAGGCATTGCGGCTCGCGTCGAAGAGGCCGTTCGCATTGCGCAGTCGGTGCGGGGTTGAGGTCGGGCACGGATTTTTTTATTTTTTCCGTGAGCGTTTCAAGAAAACACTTCATCTCATGGAAACCGTACTGCCTATTTTCGCTATTACCTTCCTGATTAGTTTCGTCGCATCGGCCCAACCGGGCGTGATCAATTTATCCGTCATCCAGACCACCCTGCAGCGAGGGCTGGTTGCGGGCTTTTGGCTGGCGGCGGGCGGCTGCGTACCCGAACTGGTCTACGGGGGCTTGGTGGCGTACGGCTCGCAATGGTTCAGTCAGATGCCTGGTTTACAGCACACGCTGAAACTGATTGCAATACCCGCGTTACTGCTGTTGGGTATTCTGGCGCTGCTACGTTCCCGGCGTCCCAAATCGGTACTTGTCACCGAGGCTGATACGCAGATGATAGGTCGCACTTCGTTTGTCAGGGGACTTACCCTGGCTTTTCTCAATCCGCAGTTGCCGCTTTTCTGGTTTTTCGTCCTGGTGTATTTCAGCAACTACCCCTGGTTGCGGGTAACTACTCTGGGGCAGCAGCTTGCGTTCGGTTTCGGAGCGAGTCTGGGGGCCTTCAGTGTCTTGATGCTCTACGCCCGGCTTGTGTACCATCGTCGCGAAAAACTTAGCCGCTACCTGCAACCCCATCGTTTCGATTTAGTGATGGGTTGTAGCTTCATCGGGTTGGCACTTTGGCGGGTGGCCGCCTGGTGGCTTTGAGGAATTGCAATTCAGGTCGTGCGAATGGGCCGTATGCGTTGTAAGTTTGGGGCAGAAAAGCCAATTTTAGAAAATTATAAACCTCCACGGCTCCAACCGGGAGGTTTTTTAGTGCTCCGGTATGTTGAGTCTTCTGCTTCTTTTTTTGCTCACCTTTCTAATCAGTTTTGTGGGGTCGCTGCATCCGGGACCCATTAGTTTTTCGGTGATCGAGGCGACCCTGCGCCGGGGATTGCGCCAGGGCATTTGGGTAGCCGTGGGCAGTTGTGTGCCCGAAGTCATCTACGGCCTGCTGGCCGTGCGGGGTGTGCGGTTGTTTGAGCAAATGCCGGAACTTTACCGGGGCTTACAAATTGCCATTGTACCCGTCATGCTAATTCTGGGTATTCTGGCGTTGCGCCGTCCAAAAGCCGCCGGGACCCCGGTAGCCTCCGAAACCGTGGTTGCTTCTCAGTTTTCGTTTGGCAAAGGCCTCACGCTATCGTTGCTCAACCCCCAATTACTCCCGTTTTGGCTGGTTATTTTGGTTTATTACGGCCGCTACGAAGCCCTGCACGTGGCAACCTTAGCCCAACAAATTGCGTTCGTGGCGGGTGCCAGTCTGGGGGCTTTTGCGTTGCTGGCCCTGTGCATCTGGTTGGTGCATCGCCGCCGCGAGCGCATCGAGCGCTACCTCCGGCCCGAACTTTTTGACCGTATCATCGGCTGGAGTTTCATTGGTTTAGCGATTTGGCAGTCATTCACCTTATTTTTTACCTGACAATCACGCGGTTTCTGTCGGCTCGCCGACAATGCACCGGGACTCGCGCCCGTACCTTTGGATTAAAAAAAACATGAAATCTAAACGGTTCCTCCGGGTATTTTTCTTCGTTTTGCTGAGTAGCAGCACCCTGGCTTTCGGTCAGACGACCGCACTTCGACAAAAGCAATTTTTAGTCAAAGACGGACTCGCTCTGCAAGGCTACGATCCCGTCAGTTATTTTTCGGGCAAGCCCCAACGTGGGCAGGCGGCCAACAAATTGACGTACAACGGCATCACGTACCGCTTCACCAACGCGGCGAATCTCAATGATTTCAAGCAAAACCCGGCGCGGTACGAGCCGCAGTACGGCGGGTGGTGTGCGTTTGCGATGGGTGATTCGGGCGAGAAAGTGGAGGTCGACCCGGAAACCTTCAAAGTTTTGGATGGCAAGCTGTACCTGTTTTACAACAAGTTTTTCAACAACACCCTGAAATTCTGGAACAAAGATGAAGCCCGTCTGCACCGGCAGGCCGATGTTAATTGGACGAAGGTATTCGGCCCCCAACCGTTCCACGGTGGCCCGAAGGGGGCTTTTTAAAACTATATTTGTTTCTGTTCACCTTTCAAAATTCCCCTTTCGGAGGGTAAGGAGCTATGACCAAAACTCAAAACCGAATCGCTTGGGTAGCCCAAATCGTGGCTGCGGTAATCTTACTCCAGACGTTGTATTTTAAATTTACTGCTTCCGAAGAAAGCGTCTGGATTTTTACTCAACTCGGGGTCGAACCCGCCGGACGCATCGGCTCGGGCATCATGGAACTCCTGGCGGGCGTGTTGCTCCTGATCCCAAGGACAGCCTGGGTGGGAGCCTTGCTGGGCCTGGGCATTGTGTCCGGGGCAATTCTTTCGCACCTGACGGTACTCGGCATCGAGGTCATGGGCGATGGTGGTCAACTGTTCGCCTACGCACTCCTGGTGTTTGTCAGTTGCGCCGTCGTGCTGGTCTTGCGCCGCCGCGATATTCCGTTTCTAAACTTAAGCTGATGATCGCGTCCCGAACGTAAAGTTTTGGGACATTTTTTTATGAAAAACCCGCGCTGGCCGCTGTTTCTGGTCAAACTTTTCAACTACGAATACTGGACGTGGTGGGTTTTTTACCTGCCCATGCTGCCCTACTGGGTGTTTTTATCGGTAAAAACCCGCTCCTTCGCCTTTTTCACCGCCGCTAATCCCTGCATGGATTGGGGCGGTTTTTTCGGGGAAAGCAAATCGGACATCCTTCGGCAGATTCCCGCCGAGTTTTTGCCAAAACACCTTTTTTTCAAAAAAACCGAAACCTCCGAAACCGTCGTACAGGCCATGCGCGAGGCCGGTTTTGATTTTCCGGTTGTGGTAAAACCCGACGTGGGCGAGCGGGGTAACAAGGTGGAAAAAGTGGCAAATTCCGACGAACTGACGCGGCAGATGGCCACCATCGCCGACGATTTTATCATTCAGGAATTTGTTGAAGAACCCCTCGAATTCGGCATTTTGTATTCGAGGCTACCGGGCGAGGCGGGCGGGCGGGTGACGTCGGTGACCCGCAAAGAATTTCTTGCCGTAACCGGTGACGGCACCTCGACCATCGGGACATTAATGGACAAAAGCACCCGCGCCCGGTTCCAACTCGATGCGATGCACCAACGCCTGGGCGCGGCGATACAGGACGTTTTGCCAATCGGTAAAACGCGCCTACTCGAACCCATTGGCAACCATTGCCGGGGTACCAAATTCATCAACGATAATGCCTTGATTAACGCCCGACTCAATGAGGTTTTCGACCAAATCGCCCGCCCCATCGAGGGCTTTCACTTCGGACGGTTTGACCTGAAGGTACGAAGCGTCGAGGATTTGTACGCGGGCCGCACGATTCGGGTGATGGAACTCAACGGGGCCAGTTCGGAGCCGGGCCATATTTATGATCCCGGCTTTACCCTGGCCCGCGCCTACCGCGATCTGGCCCGGCACTGGGCCATTCTGGCCGAAATCTGCCAACGGCAAAAGCGCCTGGGGGTACAACCCGTGCCTTTCTCAACGCTCTTGAAAGTAACCTGGGCGCATTTTAGAAGTTAGAATTTCCCAGCCCTTTTTTGTCATGGCTCCGGCCACCCGGCCGGTGCCATGACAAAAAAAGGCAAAACCCTCAACAACTTTTACAGCACCCGATACCGCCATTCTTCACGGGTTTGTAAATCCTGGTAGGCCAGCCGGAGGGTTTCGCCCATTTTTTCCACCTGCATCACACTAAAGGTCAGTATCCCGTTGGGGCGCTCCATGACCAAATCGTTTTTGTGGTCGCCCCGCCCGCCGGTGTGGTGAAACCGCCAGATATCTTCGGCCTGAAAGTCGGGGTATTGCTGCTGCCAATCGGCAAACCAACCCTGCCGGGTCTGGACCACAGCGGGCGAATACAGCGTCACCGACGACCAGATGTGCGCCTGGGAAGGATCTTTTTCAGCCGGTGAAAGTTGCTTTCCATCCCAACGCAACTCATTGATTGCTAACGCTCCCGAGGTTTCAAACGTAAGCAGTGTAAACGGTTCGAGACCTTCAAACGGGTACGTCTTGACAAACTCATCCGTGCCCGTGAAGTCGAACCGATCGAGCACCACCAATCCGCGACTCTGGCGGTAGGGCGGCTGCGGGAAGTGTGGGGCAAAGGCGCCGTTGAGCAAACAGACCGTCAGGTGCCGCGAAGCCGCGAGCCAGGTGCCTCCGGCGCGGGGGTCTTTGGGAAAGTACACTTCGCGATTGTGCAGACAGTACCGCCGGGGCGGAATGGCCCGTGGCCGACTGATGTGCTCGTCGCGGTTGTTGGTCAGGATAAAGCCGGTGAGGGTAGGCAGGTAAGTAAGAACGCACATGGCCTTGAGCTTCAGGTAAAATCGGGAACCACCTACTGCTCAGTGCCTACGGCCATTTGTTCCCGGTGGCGTAACGTCGAATGAGCCACGCCAAAGTGGTCGGGAACCTGGATAGAGGGATAGGCCGAATTGAGGGCAATTTTCAAAATTGCCATGTGATGCACCGTGTGCTCGATGAGGTACGATAATTCCCGCGACAGGCTCGTCATCAGTCGTTGCCCCTCGCCGTCTTCCAGGATCAACTGGGTATCGGTGTGCGGCAACTTCAGCGCAATCGCGGCATCGAGGAGCGCTTGGCTGGCCGCCACGGGATCCGTTTCGAGCACCAAATCCCGCCGCCGGGTATCGTAGTTGACAACGTCCGGCGTGGTTGCACCGGCCGGGTGGCTCAGCAGGCACTGGTAAAATTCGGCGATGTGGCGCACGTGCTGCCCAATCGTGTGTTCATGCAGTAACGCCAGAGGCTGGGTGTACACCTCAGCCGACAATTGAGCCAGCAAGTCAGTCAGTTGGTGGAGAATATGGAGGTTTTGTTCCTGTAAACGTGTCATTCCAGTTGGGTATTTACGTTGATGCGCACCGTGACGCGGTCGGACAGACCGATGGTGTTTCCGCCGACGTTCCAATCGCGGCGGTTGAAGTCGAATGTGCCGACAAACGTGCCGTTTTTCCCCGAAGTTTCAAACGTAAACGGCAATCGCACCGGTTTGATCAGGTCTTTTATCGTTAAGTCGAAAAACCCGACATAGCCGCTACCGACTTTCTCGATCCGGGTGGCTTTCATGCGGAGGCTGGGGTATTTTTCAACGTTGAAAAACATCTCTCGTTCACGCAAGTGTCTGTCCCTTAACGAATTATTGGTGTTTATCGTGCGGACGTCGACCGTTGCCGACATCCCACTCACCTGGGGATTGGCCGGGTCGAAGCGGATAGTTCCGGTCATTCCCTTGAGGGTTCCATCGATACTCGAACCGAACTGCTTAACGGTAAAAACGACGGAACTTCCGGTGATCTTCCAGAGCGTCTGCGCCCCGGCGCTGTTCATACTTACGAGCCAAAAGGCCATCAGGATGAACCGTCGAATGGGTTTCGCAAAATTAAAAAGTTGTGCCATGAATCAGCATGGGTTTTGTTAAACGGGTCGGCGAACGCAGTAAGCCATTACAACCGGAACGATACCGCCAGCAGGGGCATCAGGATTTTAGTCCGAAACCGATCGTTGTCGAAAGCCAGTTTACGATCCGTCGTGTACTCCCAGAACTGAAAACTCAACCCCGCCCGGATACCCACTTTTGGCCCCACCCAGTAGCGGGCGTAGAGTTCGGAGTTGAGGCTGCCCCGGTCGCTGTCGCTGACGAGTAGCAGGTTGAACGGCGTCACTTTTGCCGACTCGATACTGATCGGGCGGCGTTGCGAGCGGGCCAGATACTCCCCGGATTGTTTGCCCCCAAAACTCACCCCGATGGCATCGATGTTGAAACCCAGGTCGAAGCGGCTGCTGAAAGAGTATTGCAGATGGATGTTGAGGTTGAGCGCGTTGGTTTGGGATTGGGGCAGGCGCAACGTGTCGATATTGGCCAAAATCTCCTCGGTAAACAAGGCCACAAAACTTTGTTTGCCCGAAGTCAGTTTGGCCGGGGCGGTACGATAGTCCAGGTTTTTCGCGAAAATCGACGTCAGCCGTAGCCCGAGGCCGACTTTAAATTTGCCTTTCTCGCCAAATCCCCAGAGTTTATTCACCGAAACAGCGGGCGAAAATGCCCCACCGCCAGCGGCCAGAGAAATATCGGCAGCCGCCGAGTTTTTTTGGGCCGTTACGCCGAGAGGTAGCAAAAACAGGCCAATCATGAAAATACGGTTCATGGCTGAATCGGAGAAAAAGGCGAGAGAAAATGAACCGTTATTTCAATTCGGCGCTGCCAAACAGAACCGTGAACTGTCGGCACCAGATCAGGACGTACTTCTGCTTTTCGGAGGGATACCCGGCGGGCAAGGGCAGAGAAAAGGTGCCTGTTTTGGTCAGCAACGCCACTTCGATGAAGTTGGTGGCTTTCTTGTCGTCGGCCAGGTACACGCGCAGGTCGGGGCCGGAGTCGGTCTTGAAGTTTTCAAAAGCCAGGCTGCGTACTCCGGCGGAGGTTTCCACGACTTTCACCGTGCCACTGGTGGGGTGGACTTCACTCATGAACGTACCCAGGATTTTAGCCACCGGAACCTGACCCGGAGTTGGATTCGCCACCACGACGGGCTCGTTAACCGGCGTCAGTTCGGGGTTTTTCTGACAGGCCACCATCGTCAGCAGGACGACCGCAACCAAGAGTGTGTTTTTCATTTGATTTCTGTTGTTTAATGCCCAAAGATGCAATACCTCCCCAAAACCCATTGTCGGTTGGCCGACATTTCCCGGCAATCAACCGACATTATTTTTTTAACTTCTATCCTGATTCACAGTTTTTCTACGTCAGCGATGGTCAACGTGACGCGGGTGTAATCGAGCAGGCCCGCCTGGCGACATTCGCCGAAAAGCTGACTGACCGTTTGGCGGGTCGAGCAGATCAGGCTGGCAATGTCCTGGTGCGTAAGGTAGTTTTTCAGTGTCACCCCGTACCGCTGGTCGGGGGAATCTTGAGCGGCCCATTCTTTCAAAAAAAGCAAAAACCGACTACGTACATCTTTGTACATCAGGTTTTGGTAGCGGTTTTCAAGGCGTTTGAAGCGTAAACCCACCAGTTTGGTGAAACTAATGGCCAGGGATGGATTTTTGGTGAGTACTCTTTCGAAGTCCGTAATTTTAAAACTGCACACGGTCACGTAGTCGGACATGACCACGGCGTACTCCTCCAAATGTGTGTCGTCGAGGGATACTTGCCCGAACAAATCGCCTTTTTGCAACACGTCCTTGATGGTTTCGTGGCCCTGCCCGTCGGTTTCCACAATCTTGATAATTCCCTGCTTCAGGCTATAAATCCGGCTGTGATCATCGTGTGAAAAATAAATAATCTCGCCTTTGCGCGCCGTTTTAAAGTTTGAAATCAGGCAGATTTCCTTTATTTCCTCCTGCTTGAGCGCGGCAAACAATTTGTGGTTGCGCAAATACCAGTAGCGAGTTTCGTAGGGTATCGAGGTTGTCATGGTTGGGGGCACTGACGTTCAGCGAAATATACGAAATTTGCCCGACGTGGTACAATTCGTGGGGCGAATTTGCCGGAATCACTCTGTTTTTGATTACTTTGCAACCGGGCAATCACCCTCCTTTTCCCACTCATGGCAAAACTTCTTATCGTTGACGACGAGCTGAATATCCGCTCTGCCCTGCGCGAAATTCTGGAATACGAAGGCTACACGGTCGATGAAGCCAAAGACGGTGACGAAGGCCTCGAATGCCTCCGCCAGAACGACTATGATGTCGTGCTGTGCGACATTAGAATGCCCAAAATGGACGGCCTTGAAATGCTTCTCAAGGCGAAAGAATTGGAGAAACACGCCCAGTTTATTATGATTTCGGCGTATGGCAATATTGAAAACGCCGTAGAAGCGACCAAACGCGGCGCATTCGACTTTATCCAGAAGCCATTCGATCTGAATCGTTTGCTGGTGTCGATACGCAATGCGTTCGACAAGTCGCAACAAACGACGGAAATCAGAATCCTCAAAAAACGGGTTTATAAAATCAACGAAATTGTGGGTGAATCGGCCCCCATTCGTAAGGTGAAAGAAACCATCGATCGGGTGGCTCCTACCGAAGCGCGGGTGCTGATCACGGGGCCAAACGGATCGGGAAAAGAGATGGTAGCCAAGCAGTTGCACGAAAAATCGAACCGGGCCAACAAGGCACTTATCGAAGTCAATTGCGCCGCTATTCCCTCCGAACTGATTGAAAGCGAACTTTTTGGTCACGAAAAAGGTGCCTTTACCTCGGCCATCAAACAGCGCATCGGCAAGTTTGAGCAAGCCGATGGCGGTACGCTTTTCCTCGACGAAATCGGCGATATGAGCCTGTCGGCGCAGGCGAAGGTGTTGCGGGCGTTGCAGGAGGGCAAAATCACCCGCGTGGGGGGCGACAAAGAAATTAAAGTGAATGTCCGCGTGATTGCCGCCACTAACAAAACACTGCAAACGGAAATTCGCGAGGCGCGTTTTCGCGAAGATTTATTCCACCGCCTCAATGTCATTCCCATTTACGTGGCTTCTCTGGCGGAGCGTCGGCAGGATATTCCTTTGCTGGTCGATAAGTTTCTCAACGACATTGCCGAAGAATACGGCAGTGGGGGTATGCCCAAAACGGTCGATGAGGAAGCCATGCTGTATCTGCAAAACCTCCCCTGGACGGGCAATGTGCGGGAATTACGCAACGTGATCGAGCGCCTGGTCATCATGTGCGGCAACGAAATCACCATTGAAGACGTAAATATGTACGCCATGGTTGGCTGATAAATCGTAAGCATTCAGCATTAGTCTGTTAC
>JAJAZB010000186.1 GCA_026785975.1 Cytophagaceae bacterium
TGGCCCGCACCTTGCAGGAACTGCTTGAGCCGCTGGGATTACGTTTCAAAAAGATCAGAACTCGTTCGTACGCCATTTCTCCGATAAAAGCGGACACTGACGAAAAACCCCAGAGTAACGCCGTGCCTTTCGTCGGGGCGGGACCGTTGGAAGCGTCAACGGAGGAAAACGCCAACCCCGTATCCGCCGCGATGGTGCTCTTCAAGGTGAGCGGGCAAGTCACGGATGAACTGGCCGCCCCCCTGCCGGGCGTTAGTGTTTTGCTGAAAACCACCACGAACGGCACGATCACCGACAATCAGGGCCGCTACACCCTCAACCTCCCGACCGACGGGGAGGGCACTCTGGTGTTTTCGTCCGTTGGGTATTTGAACCAGGAGGTGCCGGTGAATAACAAAACCACGCTCAACGTCAGGCTGGTGGCCGACGTGAAATCGCTCGGTGAGGTGATTGTGGTGGGCTACGGCACCCAGAAAAAGCGCGACATCACCGGCTCCATCGCGTCGATCTCGGCTGCCGAGGTAAAAGCGGTTCCGGTGCTCAACGCCGCCCAGGCGTTGCAGGGGCGGGCAGCGGGGGTGCAGGTTTCGCAGACGGATGCCTCGCCGGGGGGCAACGTTCGGGTGCGCATCCGGGGCGGCAACTCCATCCAGGCAGGCAGCGACCCGCTCTACGTCATCGACGGGTTTGCGGGCGCGGGTGATTTGAACAGCATCAACCCCGGCGATATTGAAAGCATCGAAATTCTGAAAGATGCTTCGGCCACGGCGATCTACGGCGCACGGGGGGCCAACGGTGTGGTGCTCATCACCACCAAACGGGGCAAAGCCGGGCAGTCGAACGTGGATTTCGAGACGTACTACGGCTGGCAGCAGGTTGGCAAAAAGCTGGACCTGCTCAACGGCCAGCAGTACGCCACGCTGGTCAACGAAGCCATCACCAACGACAACCTCTACGCGGCCGCCAATAACCAGAAACCGCCCTTTTTCACGGCCGATCAAATAGCCGGTTTCGGCGCGGGCACCGACTGGCAGGACCAGATTTATCAGACGGCCCCGATGCAGAACTACCAGCTTACGCTCTCCGGGGGCGAGGCCAAAACCCGCTACGCGCTGTCGGGCAATTACTTCAACCAGCAGGGCGTGGTGAAAAACTCCGGTTTCGGGCGGGGGTCGCTGCGGCTGAACCTCGACCGGGAGATTAACACTAAATTTTCGGTGGGCACCAGTTTGGTCATCAGCCGGAGCGTTCGGAACGCCATCAGCGCCAACACGAGCGGCTCCATCTCCGACCCGTCCGTCACCCAAAGTGCCCTCAACATCTCCCCCACACAGCCGGTTTACGACGCCAACGGCAACTACAACCGAAACCTGCCGGGGCTGCAGCCGGTCGAAAACCCGCTGGCCTTAGCCATCGAGCCAATCAGCAAAAGCCAGAGTGACCGGGTGCTGGCCAACGGATTTGTGAACTATGCCATCCTGAAAAACCTGACCCTGCGCGTCAGTGGCGGGGTGGACGTGATCAATAGCAAATTCCCGTCCTACGTACCGGTGACAATTCAATCGGCGCAGGGCGGCGGCGGCATTGCCCGGCTGGGCCACTCCGAACACTACTCCTGGATTAGTGAAAACACGCTGACCTACGTCCGGGACTTCGGGCGGGGCAGCAGCCTGAACGTGCTGGCGGGGTTCACCCAGCAGTCGACCCGCAGCGAGTCGATGAACGTGGAAGTGCGGGGCTTTGCCACCGACGATCTGCTGTACAACAGCCTTCAGACCGGCAGTGATTTTCGGCAGCCCACGTCGGGCGCGGATGCCTGGTCGCTCAAATCCTACATTGGCCGGATCAATTACGCCCTGCGCGACAAGTACCTGTTTACGGTGACGGGCCGGGCCGACGGCGCATCGCGTTTTGCCAAAAACAACAAATGGGGCTTTTTCCCATCGGGAGCCGTAGCCTGGCGGCTGTCGGAAGAAGCCTTTTTGAAGGGAATCAAAGCCATTTCGGAACTGAAAATCCGGGTCAGCTACGGCCTGACGGGTAATCAGGAAATTGGCTCCTACAGTTCCATTGCGGCCCTGGGCACGGCCCCCTACGTGTTCGGCACGACCCTGGCAACCGGCCTGTTTCCGACGCGGGTGGCCAACCCTGACCTGCGCTGGGAACAAAGCGGGCAGTTGGACGTGGGCCTCGACGTGGGCCTGTGGAACGACCGCATCACGGTGACGTTGGATTACTACGACCGCAAAACGACGAATTTACTCCTGGGCCGACCCCTGCCCCAGATCACCGGCTATTCGGCGCTGGTGCAGAACATCGGCAGCATCGACAACCGGGGCGTCGAACTGAGCATCAACTCCCGCAACCTGACCGGGTCGCGCTCGACCGGGTCGCGCTCGACCGGGTCGTTAAAATGGACGACGAGCCTGAACCTCAGCACCAACCGCAACCGGGTCCTGGATTTGGGCACGAACGTGCAGGGGGTTAGCAACGTGATTTTTTCGGGCGGTGGCTCCTCGCACTTAGCCCTGCCCAACGTCGGCATCGTGCAGGTTGGCCAGCCACTGGGTAGCTTTTATGGCCTCGTGACCGACGGTATTTTCCAGAGTTTGGAGGAGGTGAAAGCCGGTTTTCAACCCAACGCCAAACCCGGCGACCAGCGCTACAAAGACCTCAACGGCGACAAGAAAGTCGACAACAGCGACCGCACCATCATCGGCAGCGCCCAGCCCAAGTTTTTCTACGGCCTGACCAACACGTTCAATTACCGGGGCTTCGATCTGAACGTGTTCGTGCAGGGCGTCTCGGGCGCGAGCGTGTTTAACCTCAACCGGGTGGAACTCGAATCGCTCAACGGTACGGTGAACAATACCACGGCGGTGCTCAACCGCTGGACGCCCACCAACCCGAGCAATACCATACCCCGCGCCACGTCCTCGGTGTCGATTCAGGCCTCGGACCGCTACGTGGAAGATGCTTCGTACCTGCGGCTGAAAAACATCGCCCTGGGCTACAGCCTGCCCACCGGGCTGCTGCAGTCGGTGCGGCTGCGGTCGGCGCGCTTCTACGTGAGTGCCCAGAATTTCCTGACCCTGACCCGTTACAGCGGCTACGACCCCGAAGTGAATTCGCGGGCGGGCAGCAACACCAACCTCGGTGCCGATTACGGCAGCTACCCCTACGCCAAAACCATCACGGTGGGCCTCAACCTGGGCCTTTGACACTAACTTCTAAAAACCGATTTCAACTCCGATGAACAGTACCCTGAAATTTACCCCCATCCTGCGGCTATCCGTGCTGACTCTACTGGGCAGCGTGTCCGCCTGCGTATCGCTCGTGGAAGAACCGGAAGCGTTTTATTCGCCCGTCAACCTTTCCAACGAGAAAGGTCTGCTGAGTTTGGTGAACGGCATTTACAACCGGCTTGGCGAATACGAATACTACGGGCGGTCGAATTACATCATGAACGACATGGGATCCGACGACACCGACCCCGGCACCCGGGGCCGCTCCGAGCGGGTGACGATTGATGAGTTTACCCACGATGCCAATAACCTGAGCGTCGCCGACGTCTGGCAGAACATCTACAACTGCATCAACCGGGCCAACAATACCATCGACATCGGTGCCGGCATGGACCTGCCCGCCGTCCGCAAAGCCGAAATCCTGGGCGAAGCGTATTTTCTGCGGGCGCTCAACTACTTCAACGCCGTGCGTTACTGGGGTGACGTACCGCTGATCGTGGTTTCACCCAAAAGTCTCGATGACATCGACGCCACCGGCAGTGCCAAACGTACCCCCGTTTTGGAGGTATACAGCCAGATTGTCAAAGACCTGATGATGGCAGAACAAACCTTGCCGCTCCAGCAAAAGGAGAAAGGCCGGGCCACCAAGGGAGCCGCCCAGGCGCTGCTGGCGAAGGTCTTTCTGACGCAGAAACAGTGGACGTTAGCGGCCGAATTCGCCAAAAAAGTAATGGATTCCAAGCAGTACACGCTCGTGCCGGATTACGCCAACCTGTGGTTGGTCGCCAACGAAAATGGCTCCGAGCACATCTTCTCGTTGCAGGCCCAGGCCAGTTCGTTAGTCAACAGCCGCTACACGACGGCCTTCCGACCGGGCAATTATACAGCGGGTTTCGCTATCAATCTACCGATGCCTGATCTCTACAACTCCTTCAAGGAAGAAGACTACCGCAAGCAGATTAGCTTTCTGACCCGCTTCACCGATCCGGCAACGGGCAAAGTAGTTCTTATGGACGCCTTCACACCCGCCACCAGCAAAGGCCGCCCGCACATCGGCAAGTACAACGACCCCGGCCCAACGGCCAACGTAGTCGCCAACGCCAACGACACCAACTACCCCATTATCCGCTACGCCGAGGTGCTGCTGATGTACGCCGAGGCCGTTAACGAAGCCGGTAGCCCCACCCCGGAAGCCTACGCGGCTATCAACCTGATCCGCGCCCGCGCCCGCAACAACAACCCGGCGGCCCTGAAAACCCTGCCCGACCTGGCCGCACTGGACCAGGCCGCGTTTCGGCAGGCCGTGCGGCAGGAACGACGCTGGGAACTGTGTTTTGAAGCCCAGCGCTGGTATGATCTGGTGCGGTGGGACGTACTCGTGCCGACGCTGTCGCCGACGCGCCCCAACGTCAAGGCATTTCACAAACTGTTTCCCATTCCGCAGGCCGAGCGTGACCGCAACCCCAACCTAACCCAGAATGAAGGGTATTAGGGCGGGCGCGTACCAGGAGTCAATCACCATCAATCCAATGCGTATGAACCGACGGAGTTTTCTTCAAAATACGGCTTTTGCCACCGGTGCAACGTTATCAGGGCCAGACTACTCGCGGCTGGGCCATCGTGGTCTGGCCCCGGCGGAGCCGATAGTCACCCGTCCGGATGAGCTTGAGCCTTTACGAACGTATACCGTCAGCGAAGTAGCCGGGATGATTCCCAAAGGCGTCCCCGCCCCGATCCAGACGCTGCTGACCGCTAATTTGAATCAGAACTATCGGCAAATGAATACCGACTGGTTCGGCACCTGCCAGTTGGAAGGGCTGCTCAAATGGGGCGAACGGGGCCTGAAACCGGCCTACGATCTGGCAATGCACTGGCTGGCCTTTCACGCCGAGCGCGACAATAAACTTTCCGACGCGGCCTACAATGCCTCCTACGAGGGCGTCAAATCGCGCATTATTCGGGGTGGCGTACTCCCGTTTTCCATTTATTCGGGGAATCTGGGCTTGTCGATGCCCTGTCATTTACTCTATCAAAAAACCAAAAACCCGCAGGCCCGGCAGGTGTGTCTGGACGTAGCCGAAGCCATTCTACACGACGGTGCCCGCGACGGGAACGGCTTGTTTGCGGCTGATGATGCCAATATCTTCGCGTTCATCATTCCCGACACGGGTTATTTTGCCACCCGCTGCATGGCCCTGGCTTCGACACTAACCGACAAATCAGTAGCCGAAGTGTACCGCAAACAGGCATTGCTTCAGGCGAAAAGGTATTTCGGGCAAATGTACGACCCGGCCAAAGGGCTGTCGCGCACGGGTTATTTTGACCTGAAGCCCAGCAAAACGTACTGGTGCCGGTCGCAGGACTGGCTGATTTGGACCCTGACGGGGATATTGCGTTACCTACCCGACGGGCACCCGGATGGGCCGATACTTCGCCAGAATCTGAAAGGTTTACCGACCGCTTGATTACGTATCAGGGACCCAAGGACGGGATACGCGTGTGGGCTGACGAACCGGACGGTCCCGAGGAGGTCTCTGGTACGGCGATGGTGCTGGGCAGTGTGATCGAGGCTGTCCGGCGGGGCTGGTTGCCCGATTCCTACCGTTCGTTCACCGACAAAGCCTGGGCCTTCGTCCAAATCTGCGTGGATGAGCAGGGAAAAGTGCATAACGCCTATACCGCCTGGGCCGTACCCGCCGAAGCGCATAAGCTAATTATGGATCATAAAGACCGTCCGTTTGTCAACGGCATGGTTCTGTCGGCGGTCGCCGAATTGTACGCCTGACAAAAAGATAAACTGCATAGCCCGATGGCCAGAATTTCGCCCAAAATCAGTGTCGTGCTCGGTCTGCATCTGTTACTCTTCGGCCCGGCGCAGGCGCAGTTTCTGCCAAATCAAATTCGAATAGACCCGCAAAATTCGTCGTACCTCGTCTACAACCGGGATCAGGACAAAAATGGGCGACTCGATCCGTTTTTTGCCATCGGTCCGGGCGAACCGGAAGGCTTCCTCTACCTCGGTACACGCCGTGCCGACGGAACCCGCGACGGTCGGCGTCAGACCGAACTCATTTCCCGAATGAAGCAACAGGGCGGCAACACCCTCTATTTCCAGCTCGTCCGCTCGCACGGGGGCGATGGCGAACCCGACGACAACCCCTGGAACGACCCCGCCAACCCGGCCAGTGGCATCAACCCGAAGGCGATAGCGCAGTGGAAAGTGTGGTTCGACCAAATCCGCGACGCGGGCGTCGTGCTGTTTCTGTTCGTCTACGACGACGGCACCCACCCCTTCGACGATGGCGGCTGCGCCAGCAATGGAACCGTTTCTGACGCAGAAACTGGATTTGTGCGGCAGATGGCGAACGAATTCAAGGCGTACCCGAACCTGGTTTGGGTCGTGCAAGAGGAATACCGGTTCATCAAAGCCAAAAAATCGGACGCCAACACGACGCCCTGCAACAACGCCCGCGCCAACCGGGCGCGAAACCTGGCCGCGCTCATCAAACAAACCGATGAGCACCAGCATCCGGTGGGGGTGCATCATAACATCGGTTTGCCCATGCAGTTTACCGGCGATAAAGCCGTTGACGTGTACGTGCAACAGGCGCAGGTAACCAAAACCGGAATGCATTTGGATACGCTCCATGCCCAGGGCCTGATGGGGTTCGACCCCCGCCACCGCTACGCCTACGTGATGGGCGAAGCCTACGACTGGCACCGGAAACTGCTAATTGCCAATGACCGCACGATGCTGCGGAAATCGTACTATGCCAGTGCGATGGCCGGGGGCGGGGTGATGGTGCTGGCCATGTTCGACGGTAAAACGCCCGACCCCTCCGACGAGATGCTGACCGATATGCGCCGGATGCAGACGTTCTTTGAATCCATCCCGTTCAACGACCTGGCCCCCAACGATGCCCTGCGACAGGGCAATACGCGCTGGATACTGGCCGCGCCCGAAAAAGGTCATTATTTATTGTACTCGCCCGACAACCCGGCCATGCTGGGCGTCCGGGCGTTGCGGGCAGGGACGTACTCGCTAACCTGGTTTGACCCGGCAACGGGGGTTCGGAAAACCGGAGCCAAAGTGACGGCTGCGGGCGATACCCAGTTTCCCAAACCAGCGGGCATGGGCGCGGAAGTGGTCTTGTTTCTGACAAAAAACTGAGGAAATACACAAGGAAAATAAGCATGAAACCTACCGTCAGACGTGCGCTTGCCCGCGTTGCCGGGCTGATTTGCCCGTTCGTGTTCATGGCACTTTGCCCGACACCCGCTCCCGCGCAGAAACCCGGCCCGTATTTTCCACCGTCCGGCGAAGGCTTGGATAAACAAGCGCAGCGTCGCCCCGAGGAGGTCGGCATTGACCCGGCCCTCATCGACTCGCTGAAGGGCCGGGCGACGCGCTGGGCCTTGTGGCGCGACGGCTACCTCGTTCACGTCGAAGGCGACTTCAACGCGACCGTTCACGTCGCTTCGCTGCGCAAGACCTGGCACGCGATGGCCGTGGGGGCGGCCCTGAAGCAGGGGAAAATCCCGTCGCTCAACCAGAAAATAAGCGTCTACGAAACGGACCTCCGGGGTCCCCACGCCGATGCCACGTGGCGGCACGTAATCACGCAATCGTCGGGTTTCGATTATCCCTACGCGGACTACCCGGCCTTTAAACCCGGCGAAATGTGGACGTACTCCGATGCCAACGCCCTGCACCTGACGAATGCGCTGGCCAAAGTGTACGGCAAAAAGGGCTACGAGGATGGGTACGACGAGGTGTTGAAGGCCGCTTACTTCGAGGCCATCGGGTTACGGGGTTGGAAGGCGAGTCCACGCTACGACGGCACGGTGCTCGATTTTGACCTGGAAGACATGGGGCGTCTGGGCTTGCTGGTGCTGGCGCGCGGCACCTGGAACGGACGGGAACTCATTCCGCGCGGGTTCGTGGAGCAATTAGAGACCAAACAAACGCGCGGCATGAAGGTAAACTACAACGGACCAAACGACGGAAAGATACCCATGACTTACCCGGAAGCGCCCTACGGTTTTATGACCTGGGTCAACACCGACGGGGATATTTACCCAGCGGCCGACCGCGCCTGGGCCTGGGGAACCGGCTTTGGCGGCAACGGCATTTTCTGGAATCATAAACTCGGTATCGTCTTCGCCGCGCACGGTAGAGTACGCGACTTTCCGTTTCCTCAACTCATCGAAGCCAACCTCACCGGGCCAAATCCCTTGCTGCGTCGCACAAAATAGCCGTATTTATAATCGAACCGATTGATGCCTTTTCGCTGGCGGTGGCAAAGCCTGGTTTTCAGACAGTTTCTCAAACTAAACTGTATTCCTTCACCGTATCGATAAAACACCGCACTTTGTCGGGGTCCGTGTCGGGGTAAACGCCGTGGCCGAGGTTGGCGATGTAGCGTTGAGAGCCAAATTGCTCCAGCATCCGGCGGGTTTGGCGGCGAATCTCCCCGAACGGCGCGTACAGTACGCAGGGGTCGAGATTGCCCTGGAGGGTTTTGTCGGGCAGCAACTGGCGCGATTCGGCGATGTCCATATTCCAATCCAGGCCCACCACCGAGCAATTGAGCGTGTTCATTTCATGCCGGGCAAAAAAAGCGCCTTTCGCAAAAACCGTGACGGGCACTTCAGGAATGGCGTCGCAGATCTGGGCAATGTAGGGCAATGAAAACGTGCGGTACTGGTCGGGCGACAAAATTCCCGCCCAGGAATCAAAGATTTGTAGCACGTCGGCACCGTTGGCCGCCTGCGCCTTCAGGTAACCAATCGTGCTATCGGTAATTTTCTGCAAAAGCGCGTGGGCCAGTTCGGGGTCGGTGTACAGCGCTTTTTTGGCCACCGAAAACGTCTTTGAACCCTTCCCTTCGATCATGTAACACAAAATCGTGAACGGCGCACCCGCAAAGCCAATCAACGGCACCCGCCCGGCGAGGCTTTTTTTCACCAGCCGAATCGCCTCCAGCACGTAGCCCAAATCGCTCTCGGCATCAGCGACGTTCAGCGCTTGCACGTCGGCCAGGGAGCGTATCGTCCGGGGGAAAACCGGCCCCCGGCTTTCCAGCATTTCGTAGGGCAGTCCCATAGCTTCGGGGACGACCAGGATATCCGAGAAAATAATGGCGGCGTCAACACCCAGCAGATCAACGGGTTGAAGGGTCACTTCGGCGGCCAGTTCGGGCGTGGTGGCCAGTTCGATAAAGCCACTAACCCGCGCCCGAACGGCCCGGTATTCGGGCAAAATACGCCCGGCCTGCCGCATGAGCCACACCGGTACGCGCTCGGTGTGCTCGCCCCGGGCGGCCCGCACCAACAAATCGTTTTTCAAATTCATCCGGCAAAGATACGCTTGCCGGGCAAAGTGACCTAAATAAAGCCCCGTCCGGGAGTTGGCACAAAGGCGGTTGGTCCGTCACCCATCCGGTTGAAACTTGTATATTTACGGCCTCATTTGCCCGCGCAACCGATGCAGATTACCGAAGCCCGTTTTATTCAGAGTACACCCAATCCGGCCAAAACGCCGCCCCCCGACAAGCCGGAGTACGCCTTTATCGGTCGGTCGAACGTGGGTAAATCGTCGCTCATCAACGCGCTGACGCACCAAAGCCACCTGGCTAAAACTTCCCAGACCCCCGGCAAAACGCAACTCATCAATCATTTTTTAGTCAATGCCTCCTGGTACCTGGTCGATTTGCCCGGCTACGGCTATGCGCGGGTTAGTAAATCGGACCGGGAAAAATTTGAGAAGATGATTCGCACGTACCTCGAAAAGCGTGAAAATCTGCTTTGTACTTTCGTGCTGATCGACATTCGCCACGAGCCGCAACGCCTCGATCTGGAGTTTATGGAGGACCTGGCCGAACGTGACATTCCGTTCCAGATGGTCTTCACCAAAGCCGACAAACTAACGCCCAATCAGGCGCTGGCCCGCGTGGAAGCGTACCGGACGGTCATGCTCGAATCCTGGGAGGAATTGCCGCCGTACTTCCTGACCTCGGCGGTAAGTCAACAGGGGCGTGAGGACATTTTAGCGGCAATTAATGCCATGAACAAGCTGTTTGTCCCCCAAAAAAATTGGTAATTTGCCCCTCGTTTTACTCTTTTCGTCCGCATTTTAAACCGAAACTCATCCCGTTTTTACATGAAACTGCTCAAAGAAATCGCCAACATCGCTGGTAAGCCGGGTTTGTACCGGGTTTTGAAACCGACCCGCACAGGGGTTATCGTTGAATCGCTCGATGAAAAGCGTCAGCGCTGGGTCATCAACAAAACGACGCGGATCTCGATTCTGAGCGATATTTCCCTGTACAGTGAACTGGGTTCCGACAAAACCTACGCGCTGCGGAGTGTCTTTACGGCCATTCGTAAACAGCACGGCCCACAAGTAACCCTCGACCCCAAAATCGCGACGGAGGACGAATTGGCCGAATTTCTGGTGAAAATTGCCCCCAAATACGACCGCGAACGCGTACACACCAACGACATTCGGAAAGTCATTGCCTGGTACAACATCGTTTCGGCGCACCTGCCCGAAGCGTTTGACAAACCCGAACGGGAAACGACTAAAAATTTGAAAAAAGCGGCCGGACCAGCGGATGAAACGCCGGTTAAAAAATCCCGCAAATCGGCGGCTTCAAGCCAGGAGGCGGAGGTGACGAGTAACGAGTAGATACCAAAAATAGGGCAGAGGGCATAGTTGAACTATTTCGTTAGGTGTTCAGCCTCAAAATAAGGCAGAGTTGAGGGTTAAATTTTTTTAACTCTGCCCTATGCCCTATGTGTATTGGGTCACGAGGTTATACACTGGTTAGATTGCGCCAACTTTGCCAAAGGCTACGCGCCCCGGTTCTAAACGTTGGCAAAGTTTCGGTACAACCTCGTGACCCAATACACCTATGCCCTATGCTCTCTGCCCTAAACCGTCCCAATTCGCACGGTGTTGGTTTTTTGGCCGCTCCCGTAGGGCATGGCCAGCAAACTAACAAACACGTCCCCCTTCACGAGCAGACCTTCCTTGACGAGCCGATCGACCATGCCCTTGACGGTCGCTTCGGTGTCTTGCACATTGTTTTCGTGAAAAAACACGCGGGCACCCCACAGCAGGCCCATGTTGGTCAGGCTTTGTTTGCTATCGGTAAACACGTACAAACTGGCTTTGGGCCGGTGCGACGAAACCCGAATCGCCGTGTACCCCGAATTGGTGATGCAAAGTATGGCTTTGGCGTCGGTGTCACGGGCGAGGCGGCAGGCCCCGGCGATCATCCGGTCGTTGAGGTAGTGTCCGTCGGCGTTGTGGTAGTCGCCCAGCGAGTGATTTTTGAAGTAAATGGCGGCCTCATCGCCCTTCACAATTTTAATCGTGTTCTGCTGCGCCTCCACGGTTTCGATGATGTGGGTCATCATTGAAACGGCTTCCAGCGGATACTGCCCCGAGGCCGATTCGGCGGAGAGCATCGTGGCCGAAGCCCCGTCCAGTACCGCATTGGCAACGTCGGAAGTTTCGGCGCGGGTGGGGCGGGGCGAATCTTTCATCGATTCCAGCATCTGCGTCGCCACGATGACGGGTTTAGCGGCGAGAATGCACTTTTGCACCATCATTTTCTGCAGTTGCGGCACGATGGCCCCGTCGAGTTCGACGCCCATATCCCCCCGGGCCACCATCAGGCCGTCGGCGGCGGCGATGATTTCGTCAATATTCTCAATGGCTTCGGGTTTTTCAATTTTGGCAATGACTTTGGCCGATTTTCCGGCGGCCTTGATTTTCTCTTTCACGTCCAGAATCTCCTGCGCCGCCCGAACAAACGACAACGCAATCCAGTCGACGTCGTGTTCCAAACCGAAGAGCAGGTCTTTCTCGTCTTTTTCGGTGAGGGCGGGCAGACCCACCTTCGTGCCGGGCAGGTTAATGCCTTTTTTGGAACGCAGAATACCGCCGTACACGACCGTCGTGTGAACTTCTTTGGTGTGCGGGTCGATGCCCGTCACGACGACTTCCAGATTGCCGTCGTCCATCAGAATGCGCTCGCCCACCTTCACGTCCTGGTACATCGAGGTGTAGGTAGTACCCACGCGCTCGGCGGTTCCGAGCAGGGTTTCATCCATCACAAACGCGAGTTGCCGCCCGGCGATAAGTTCGACGCCGTTATTTTCAACCAGTTGAGTACGAATCTTTGGGCCTTGTAAATCTTGCAGAATGGTGAGGTTGAGGCCGTGTTCCGCGTTGATTTCGCGAATGGCCTGAATGCGCTGAAGGTGATCTTCGTGGGTGCCGTGCGAGAAATTGAGCCGGAATACGTTGGCCCCGGCCTGGGCAAGTTTCAGTAAGGTTTCTTTGGTTTGGCTGGCCGGTCCAACGGTAGCCACAATTTTCGTCTTTTTTTGGTAGGAAGACATAGACAGAGTCAGGGGTTTACGGGGTGCAAGTTACGCCGCCACCCTGAATTGCAGCAAGTTTTCGGGAAAATCGCGGGGGCTTCCGGCGGGCTTATTGCCGTGGCTACCCGACGCTTCAAATCTTCATTTTACTTATTCCACAATTCAACAGAGTAGCGTTTTAATTTATTTTGTGACCCGGGTTTAAAAAGGGTTTTTTTCGCCAACATTGCAAAACGCAAAGGGCCCCCGGTGTAAACGTTGGGAAAATTTGGGGGTCAACCACCGGGCCCCAAAAAATTAA
>JAJAZB010000187.1 GCA_026785975.1 Cytophagaceae bacterium
TATTATTCCGTGTTTTTCTAATTGCTTGATTGTTAAGTAATTACGAAGCATTTTTCAATTTTCAAGGCACTGATAATCAAGCAATTAATCAAAGTGGGAATCGCTGACCGGGTATTTCTTTTTCGGATCGTAGCCCGGTGGGGTATACACGTAGATTTCACGTTCCCCATTCAATGCGTTGGAATGGTAAATATGGCGGGTTACTGCGCCGTGAGGTACATTGCGGGCGTCGTAATACGCCGGGCCATCGCCCGGAATCACGACGCTGCTGTACCCCGGCTGGTCGGCAAATCCGGTGAGCGTGTTGTTGGGATCGGGTACGGTCACGCCGTCGATGATGAATTTGTAGATGTAAATATCTGGCTTCACCGGGCCAACCGTCAGCGTCCAGAGGCTATCGGTTTCTTTCTTGAACGGAATGGGCTTCGCCGCCTTGAGGGCCAGCAACATCGGTCCACCCGTCAGGGCTACCTCCCGGACACCGGGCGCTTTGAGGCGAAAGGTTACCGTTCGGTCGTCGCGGACTTCGGGAGAAATCACGTTGGCGCCGAACGGGAGCAGGTTTTGGGTATTTTTCTGGGGATTCCAGTCTAAATTGACGTGGGCTTGTTGCGCTCGCGCCGGGGCCATTCCCGCCAGGAATAGTCCCCAACCGATGAGGTATTCGTTCATAGAAAATCAGGTAAGAATTCGTCCAATCTATGAATTTTGGGCTTGAAATTATTTAGAAGCTGTTTGAGTTAATTCCAAACTCGTTTCAAGGTGCGTCTGATATGGGCGATCCAAATGAAAGTTTGAGCCGATAAGGTGGTTCGCTCGTAGTATTTGGCTAACCGCCGGTTGTTACCCAACCAAGCAAGCGTACGTTCCATTCCATGGCGGCAACTATCCATCGCCACTTGTATGTAACCATTTTACTGTCAAGGGGTTGGTCGTCAATCGAAGAACGGGTAATAACGACTTCTATGTTCTCAATAAGTTCCAACCGGGCTTTAAAATGACCGCCAAACGTTCCGTCGGCATAGACCAACTTGAGGTCCTCCATGATGGGATTGAGCACTTGGGCTTGCTCCCAGAGCAAGACCCCGGCTTTGCCATCGTGAAGATTAGCCGGCCGCACGTCGGCCCACAAGACGTGGCCCATCGTATTAACGAGGACTACTCGCTTGCGGCCTTTGATCAACTTCCCTTCGTCAAAGCCAATTTGCTCGGTGGCCGTGGGCGTATTTTTGACGCTCTGCGAGTCGATGATGGCTACGGTTGGCAAGGGACACTTGTCGGTTTTGAGTCGATTAAACAGAGTCAACTCATTGGCAATCAACAGCCAGGTGTCATCTTTGGCTCATTTGCGAAAATACCAGTAGACCGTCTGCCAAAGCGGAAAACAACGGGGCAGGTCTCGCCAGATTGTCCCGTTTTTAGTGCCATAAAAAATGGATTCGACCACCGCTTGCAGGGGCCAAATGCTCTTTCGTTTGACGCAAATCAGGTTTTCAACGGTTCGCCGCTGCGATACCTTGCCATTGAGAGGCCGTCAGATCGGAGGTGTAGGGTTGTTGCATACAACCTAACCCCATTTGGCGGCTTTCTCGTTTCTCAAAAATTTAACTCAAACAGCTTCTTAGCAAGTATCCGGCAACCCCTCGGGTAATTGTGTTAATCAAGACCAAAAAAGTGGTCCGCTTTTCAGTTATCGGGCAAGCGGAGATGCCTTTTCGGGCCTGGTCTTTATTTTTCCTCCGGCAATTCCGGCGTCCAGTGATTTTCAGAAAAATTGACGGCTTCGGCCTCTCCAATCAGGCCGAGGGAGATGTCGTACCGCCCGCCTTCGTAGGGCGTTTGCAGCCAGTTGTTCACCAGGTCGATGGCCTCAAACACGCCGATGCAGCGGCCACCCAGGCAGAGAATATTCGAGTCGTTGTGGGCCGAAGTCATTTTGGCCTGGTACGAACTGAAACACAACATCGCCCGCACGCCTTTGTATTTATTGGCTAAAATGCTCATTCCGATACCCGTCGAGCAAATGAGAATGCCCCGGCTGGCGCGTCCGCTGGAGATGGCCGAGGCGACTGCCGCGCCGTAGTACGGGTACCGCACAATGTCCTCCGAGTGCGAACCCACGTCCCCGACGGGGTAGCCTTGCTCGCGCAGGTGGGCTACGAGGGCCACTTTCAGGGTGTACCCGCCGTGGTCGTTGCCGATGAAAATGGGGCTTTTTTCCATGAAGGTGAAAAGAATTAGGCGACGGCGACGCGTTGCTGGTTGTATGCCCTGACGAGGGGCAGTAAAAACTCCGCCGTTTGCCGGGCCGCTACGTCCGGGCTGGGGATGGGCAAAATCTCCACCGACAGCCAGCCTTCGTACCCGGCGTGGAACAAGTCGGTGAACAAATCCGGGAAATCGAGGTGCCCGACAAACGCCGCCAGCTTTTCCTCGTTCCGGGCGTTGATCACCAGCGTGACGCCCGCCTGGCCCAATCCCTCGGCCAGGGCCGCGCCGATGCCCTGGGTGCCGCCCGTGATGAGTGCCTGTTTTCCGGTTAAATCAAAGAGCGATACCGACATGGGAATACGGCTGAGATAAACGGCACGCGTGAACGCCGCTGAGTCCTACAAAGGTTAGACTTGTCCTTGTCGGTTGGGTAAACTCCGTTACCGAATACTTAACCTATTTTTAGCAGTTTAGGACTATCGCTCAATGCGCGGGTGAAACTAAGCGAAAGTCATACAGGTATTCACCAGCAGGTTCCTCGAATCGGTGAACAATAATTACTTTTCGTTCGTCAAAACGCCTTTTTTTGATTCCGCAGAAATTCATCGACACTAACCTAAATGCGGAAGTCGGGCAGAATCCGGGGTATCGACGAACTTGGGCCGGATTCCGTAAGTAGTTTTCCGGTGTCCTTGTCTTTAGTGGAATAAATTATCCGCAATCGCGTCGTCTCACCCGGAGTTTGAGCATGAAAAACCTCCGCGTCCTGTTCCTTTACTATTTCGATGTGGAACGTACAAACGGCTATTTCCACGTCGGTTTCCAACTTCGTAACCCCGACAGTCGTCCGGTTTAGGCGATGAAAGAAGTTGAAAACGTGTTTGTCAATTCAAAAAACAACATTGGTTTTCACGTAAAATCGGAGATGAAAAAGACGGTTTTCTCGCCGGAAGGTCCTTGAAAAACCGGCTGAGTAACCGAAGTCAGGCAGGCAGTTGAAAAGGTCCGGTATTAATCAGAAATTCTGTTTTAAAACAGCTTTAGCCCTAATTTTAGCCAACATTTCAATTCTCAAAAACCACTATGTCTGAATCAACCAAACGCCGCGATTTTCTGCGCACTGCTTCCGTAGCGGGCACCAGTTTACTGCTTTCGCCCTCGCTCTCGGCGAGTGGCATTTTCCGGGGTGCGCCCAACGACAAAGTTGTGCTGGGCATCATGGGCACCAACAGCCGGGGGATGTTTCTGGCCAAAACCTTCGCCAAACTGCCCAACGTCGAGGTGGGCTACATCTGCGACGTCGATGAAACGGTGCTGGCCAAAAGCATCGCCGAAATCGAAAAACTCACGGGCAAAAAACCCCAGGGCGTGACCGACATTCGTAGGCTGTTGGAAAAGAAAGACTTCGATGCCCTGGCCATCGCCGCCCCCGACCACTGGCACGCCCCGGCAACGATTCTGGGCTGTCAGGCGGGCAAGCACGTGTACGTCGAAAAGCCCTGCTCGCACAACCCCGCCGAGGGCGAAATGGCCGTGGAAGCCGCCCGCAAGTACAAACGCTTCGTGCAGATGGGCAGCCAGCGGCGCTCGTTCTCCAACGTCAACGCGCTCGTTGGCGAACTGCGGGTGGGAGCTATCGGGCGGGTGTATTTCGCGCGCGGCTGGTACACCAACTGGCGGCCCAGCATTGGCAAGGGCAAGGAAGTGGCTCCTCCCGCCACCTTGAATTACGACCTCTGGCAAGGCCCGGCCCCGCGCCGCCCGTACCAGGACAACCTGATTCACTACAACTGGCACTGGTTCTGGAACTGGGGCACCGGCGAAGCCCTCAACAACGGCACCCACGAAATCGACGTGATGCGCTGGGGCCTGGGCGTGGACTACCCCACCAAAATCACCTCGGCGGGCGGACGTTTTGCTTTCCAGGACGATTGGGAAACGCCCGATACCCAGACGATTACGGCCAATTTTGCCAACAACACCGCCCTCACCTGGGAAGGCCGCTCCTGCAACGGCCACCACTCGGAAGGCGAAGGACGCGGAGTGGTTTTTTACGGCTCAACAGGCACGATTGTCTATCCCGGTGCCAACGGCTACCGCATTTATGACCAAAAAAACAAGCTGGTGAAGGAAGTAAAAGACGACACGCCCATCGACGCCACCAACAAAGTCAGTCCGTTCGAAAAGCTGGAGTCCTCCCACCTGGAAAACTTCGTGCAAACCATCCGGGGCGAGGCCAAACTTACGGGGGAAATTCTGGAAGGCCACCGCTCGACGCTCATTCCGCAGTTGGGCAACATCGCCTACCGCACGGGCCGGGTACTCACCCTCGACCCGACCAACGGCCACATCGTAGGCGACCCCGAAGCCGCCAAACTCTGGGGCCGCGAGTACGATAAAAACTGGGCGGTGAAGGTGTAGACTAAATGTATGGTTGGATAGCCAGGAGAGCAGGTTGTTGAAAGACTGTTCTGCTGGCTATTTTTTTGGTTTTAGATGGGTTGGGGCGTTGAGGTGTTGCCCGCCTGGAAGTTGGCCGCTATCGCGGCCCGCCGTTTGCAAAACGGCGACTATTCAAGTTCCGGATAAATATCCGGAACAACGGGGGCAAACAGGGCCGTAGGGCCGCTTAGTGTTAGTTCTTTTCCATGAACATGGTTTGTTTAATCGATAGTCAGGATAATGTCAGCCTGTAGACTCACTCCGCGCTGGCCGTTTTGGGCAATAGCCTGCCGGGCTTCCTGTAGGTTCCGCTGCAACTCTTTGATCCGCTTCTCGCGTGATTTAACATCCTCTTCCGTATCGGAGGTCTTGATCTGATGTTCATGGTAACTCACTTTCACATGAGTCATTTTGGTCAGTATGTCTAAGGCATCCTGCGGACTGAAATGACCGTTAATTAGCTGGAGTTTCATAAGGTGATGAGGTTAACTACAAACGATAGTTGACGAAACGTTCTCTGGCCTCTTAGTGCTACTGGCCCTGACCCATCGAAAAGGCGGGTTTGCCATCGAATGCGTAGAGATTTTCGGTCTTGATGGTATCAATACCATTCGCCAATGCCTTCGATAAAATACTGATAATCTGATTTTTAGCGATGGGATGTCCATGCTTCGGGAGAAAACGACACCGCCAGTGATCGGTGCAGAACGTTTCCCGGAAACCATTGGGCCATACCTTTGTGCCCCGGTTAGTAATCATGCTTAGCGGTACATCGGGCGTGGCAATCTGACTCATCAGATCGGCTAGTTCGTTGGGGTCGCTACCGGGCCACTGCACAAACACATCGACACCGAGCAGGTCTTTAGAGGCCGCCGGTTTGCGCCGATAGGCAGGCAATTCGAGAGCCATTGTGTTGGCGTAGGAGACCGCTTTCAACGTTGTGGGTTGCTGGCCGAGCCGGGCAATAACGGCCTGTGCAAATTCGCTCGTGCCTACCTTCTGCTGGCTGATGCCCTCTTTAAAAATATCGTAGGTATGTACGCCGTCCTCGATGGTTTTGAGCCAGGCATTCTGCACCCGCTCGGCAACCCCGGCCTGGCCAAGGTGATTGAGCATCATAATGGCCCCCTGCAATAGCCCCGATGGATTTACCAGGTTCTGACCGGCACGCCGGGGTGCCGAGCCGTGAATGGCTTCAAACATGGCACACTCCTCGCCAATGTTGGCCGACCCGGCCAGCCCGACTGACCCCGCAATCTGAGCCGCCACGTCCGACAGTATATCGCCGTACAGGTTGGGCATCACAATTATGTCGAAAGCTTCGGGCGTATCGGCCAGTTTAGCGGCCCCGATATCCACAATCCAGTGTTCGTTTTGAAGGTCAGGATAGGTCGGCGCTATCTCATCGAACACCCGGTGAAACAAGCCATCGGTCTGCTTCATGATGTTGTCTTTGGTGAAGCAGGTAATTTTCTGACGACCATACTGGCGGGCGTAGGCAAAAGCGTAGTGCATAATTTTTTCGCAACCCGGACGGCTAATCAGTTTGAGGCACTGCATAACCTCATCGGTTTGCTGGTGCTCGATACCCGCGTACAGGTCTTCTTCATTCTCGCGGACGATGACCACGTCCATGCTCGGATGTTTGGTTTTCACGAAGGGGTGCAGGCTCGTGCAGGGCCGAACATTGGCATACAGCCCCAGCATTTTCCGAATTGTGACATTGAGGCTTTTGTAGCCACCGCCTTGTGGTGTAGTGATGGGCGCTTTCAGGAAGACCTTATTGCGCCGAATAATGTCCCACGATTCGGTAGAAATACCGGACATATTGCCGGCTAAATAAACCTGTTCGCCCACTTCAATTTCATCGATCTCAAGCTGGGCACCAGCCGCCTGGATAATGGCGAGCGTGGCATTCATAATCTCCGGGCCGATTCCATCCCCCTTCGCTACGGTAATTCTTGTCATTGGCTTTGTTATATGTAAGAATGTCCCGCAAAGGTCTTGGCAATATGTTATAAATAAAAATTTATATACTTGATAATTCACATAAAGAATTTTTATGAACTATACACTGCATCAGCTACACGTCTTTTTCATTCAGGATTGCGCAAACCCAGAGCATCACACGGGCCGCTGAAGAACTGCATCTGACCCAGCCAGCCGTACCCCGTTGTTCGAGGTGTGTCACCTCGAACTTCAGGGCGAGGCCAAACTCACAGGAGAAATTCTGGAAGGCCACCGCTCGACGCTGATTCCGCAACTGGGCAACATCGCCTACCGCACGGGCCGGGTACTCACCCTCGACCCGACCAACGGCCACATCGTGGGCGACCCCGAAGACGCCAAACTCTGGGGCCGGGAGTACGATAAGAATTGGGCAGTGAAGGTGTAGACTAAATGTATGGTTGGATAGCCAGGAGACCAGGTTGTTGAAAGCCTGTTCTTTTGGCTATTTTTTTGGTTTTAGATGGGTTGGGGCGTTGAGGTGTTGCCCGCCTGGAAGTTGGCCGCTATCGCGGCCCGCCGTTTGCAAAACGGCGACTATTCAAGTTCCGGATAAACATCCGGAACAACGGGATTGCCGCATAACGGAAAAGGGCTTGCCGGTGTACCGGCATTATCGTTCTGCCAGTTTGGTAAGTTAGGTGAAGTTGATGAAAAAACAGATGCTGAATGATTATTCATCGCCGGTATAACGGCAAACCACTGTTAGCAGCCGTTCAGTAAACAGCTTTTGACCGCGCAGCTACGGCAAGACTGCCGCATATACGAGTTGCTGAAAGGCACGCTCCATCTGGTAGCGGATCGTCCGGGACTGTGTAAATAACATGGCTATTAGATCCTTTTTTGGATCAATCCAGAAGAATGTGCCCGCACTTCCTGCCCAGCGGTAGATACCCAGAGAACCCGGCTCACCGGAGAGCGTGGAATCAACCAGCACGGCCCCACCGAGCCCGAAGCCATATCCCGTGTGGTCAAACACGGGTGTGACGATGGGTGTCAGCGAAGGCGCAATATGATTGCGCATCATTGTCGCTACACTTGCAGGTGAAAGAATCCGCTTGCCGTCGAGCTTGCCACCGTTCAGCAGCATCTGGGCGAAGCGTACGTAATCAGCGGGTGTCGAAAGCAGCCCGCCTCCGCCCGACAAAAAGCGACTAGTCGGTAGATAGGCAGGTGCAAGGAACTCCGCATCGGGACGAAGCGTGCCATCCTTTTCACGCGAGTACACTACAGGAATTCGGCTTTCCATCGTGGGCTTGACGTGAAACGATGTTTCGCGCATACGGAGTGGCGCAAAGATCTCCTCGTCGAGATACCGGCTTAGTGTCCGGCCGGAAGCCACCTCTATAATCCGTCCGAGTACATCATAGCCCAAGCCGTTGTATTCCCATTTTTCCTCTGGCGAGGCTATCAGCGGTAGCTTCGCAATGGTGTCGGCGAACTCGGCCAGCGTTCGCCCGGGGGAACGCAAGGTGGCCACGCTGTAGCCGGCCCCGCCGGAGGAAGTAAGCCCTGAGGTGTGCGTGAGCAAGTCCGCCACGGTCATCACCCGCTGAGGTGGACGGGGAGCTGCCTGCGATTCACCGCCACTGCTCACTTGCAAGCCGGCAAAGGCCGGGATGTACTTTGTGACCGGGTCATCCAGACGAACGTTGCCTTTACCGACCAGCTTCAGTATGGCAGCGGCAATAATCGGTTTTGTAAACGAGGCAATGCGGAACACGGCGTCGGTTCGCATAGGAATCTTCTTTTCGAGATTCATAAAACCGATCGCCTGCATGTACCCAATCCTGCCATGGCGGGCAATCACCAGTACTGCACCCGCGACCTTTCTGGAGTCGACGTACGCTTGCATGGCCGGAGTGATGCGAGCCAGTGCCGTCGGTGAGAGACCGATATCATGCGGCTACGCAACCGGCAGCCCTTGACCACGGGCGACCAAGGTTGCGATGAGCGCTGCCGCCACGACCCACGTGTGTGTCCAGCGGCACCCGGTTATTGGTCGCGACAATAAAATACTTTGATCACCGAGAACTGTGTGCATATATCCTCCACTTAATGCTGATTTGACAATTGCGAGTCCAATGGCTGCTAACGTTTTGGGGCTTTGCGAAGGTGGGGAAATCAAAGCACAAATGTTCAATTTAGCACCCAAGTTCAATAGAATTCCCAATGCTCAAATTTAGCACAAAAGCCCCCGTTGTTCGAGGTGTGTCACCCCGAACTTCAAATAATCGGCGTTCTGTGAACGGCGGGTCGCGATAGCGGCCAATGTGCGATTTACCGTGTAGCTCTGTGAATTAATACTGTGAGCAGTTTTAGGGCTTGATTTGGTAAAATAACAAAAAGGTCGTAGTGTTGAAATCCCCATTTCTTCACCCACGACCCATGAGTCTCGAAACGATCCTCAGGCCAATATTGGCCAAACTTTCTAACGTCAACAA